>JBBDRH010000228.1:0-6809 GCA_040905645.1 Actinomycetota bacterium | reverse complement strand
CGGAAGTAGAACTGCGGGCGGTAGTTGTTGAAGAACGGCGTGTGACGGCCGCCCTCGTCCTTGCCCAGGACGTAGACCTGCGCCTCGAACTCGGTGTGCGGGGTGATCGATCCCGGCGCCGCCAGAACCTGCCCGCGCTCCACGTTGTTCTTGTCGATACCGCGCAGCAGTGCCCCGATGTTGTCGCCGGCCTGACCGGAGTCGAGGAGCTTGCGGAACATCTCAACCCCGGTGCAGACGGTCGACTGGACCTTGTCCTGGATGCCGACGATCTCGACGGTCTGGCCTACCTTGACCTGGCCCCGCTCCACGCGGCCGGTGACCACGGTGCCTCGGCCGGTGATCGAGAACACGTCCTCGATCGGCATCAGGAACGGCTTGTCGATGTCACGGGTAGGCTGAGGGATGGCCTCATCGCAGGCCTCCATGAGCTTCCAGACGCCCTCTTGAGCCTCGGCGTCACCCTCCAAAGCCTTCAGAGCGGATACACGAATTACGGGCAGGTCGTCGCCAGGGAAGTTGTAGGAGCTGAGAAGCTCGCGGACCTCGAGCTCCACCAGATCGAGAATCTCTGGGTCGTCGACCATATCCACCTTGTTCATGGCAACCACGATGTAGGGGACGCCCACCTGACGGGCGAGAAGGACGTGCTCACGGGTCTGCGGCATGGGGCCATCGGCAGCGGATACCACCAGGATGGCGCCGTCCATCTGGGCCGCACCGGTGATCATGTTCTTGATGTAGTCGGCGTGGCCTGGGCAGTCCACGTGGGCGTAGTGGCGGTTGGGCGTCTCATACTCGACGTGGGCGATGGTGATGGTGATGCCGCGGGCCTTCTCCTCCGGCGCCTTGTCGATCTGGTCGAACGCGGTAAAGAAGTTACCGAGACCCCTGTCGGTCAGAGTCTTGGTGATTGCCGCGGTGAGGGTAGTCTTACCGTGGTCGATATGTCCGATTGTTCCGATATTCAAATGCGGCTTGTTCCGCTCGAATTTCGCCTTTGCCATGCCCAATTCCCTTCCGGCTACCTGTCAGCCCGTTATCTTTGTTGCCCTTAAAAAATGCTCGCTGTATATACCGTCAGATTAACCTGATAAGTAGCGGCGGGCGGAATCGAACCGCCGACACAGCGATTATGAGCCGCTTGCTCTGCCTCTGAGCTACGCCGCCTCTACCCACCCAACGACCTACGACCTACGCATTGCCTTACATCTACCGAAAAACGCTGCGCGATGCCTCGGGGGCGATGCTATCAACTTGATCGAACCCAACATTTCAAGGCTGTTCGAGCCCTCTCGCGGAATCGAACCGCGGACCTACGCCTTACCATGGCGTCGCTCTACCGACTGAGCTAAGAGGGCAAGACGCTAAATGATAGCTGCCGCGGCCAAAGCGACTGCTCATAACAAGTGTATGTCTGATCGAATGTGCCGTAAAAGGCTCGAGGGGTTCTCCGGGAGTCCAACGACGCCGTGCTGTCAAAAATTCCGGGCTATCCCGGCGGCTGGGCTCAGCCCCTTGCCGTCTGGAATGGCGAAAAGATAGCGTTTGTACGCTTTTGCGTCATAGGCATCGCGTAGTATGACGAACAAGCGTTCGTTGGGCTAGGGAGAGTGGCAGACGGCTGACTCCAGGAGGAGCTCGTTCACATCGCGCTTTGGCGTCTCCAAGCGGGAGAGCCACGACGCGGCCGACTTCTACGCCAGATTTGCCGCGCCGGAGCTTACCACCGACACAGAGATTGCCCTTCCCGGGGCGCGCAGGGTCGACCAGATCTTTATCGGCCATGCCCGCGAAATGAACGAGGTGGCGAACAACTCCGTGGCACTCGTCGTCACCTCACCCCCTTACTTTGCCGGCAAGGAGTATGAGGAGCGCCTCGGAGAGGGACATGTCCCGGCTACCTACATCGAGTATTTGAAGATGCTGGAAGAGGTATTTGCGGAGTGCGTCACGAAGATGGAGCCCGGTGGGCGGATCGCCGTCAACGTGGCGAACCTGGGACGTAAGCCGTACCGGTCGCTCTCCTCGGATGTGATAGCGATTCTTCAGGACAGGCTTCGGTTGCTGCTGAGGGGAGAGGTGATCTGGCTTAAGTCTCGCGGTTCCTCGGGAAATTGCGCCTGGGGATCCTTCCAGCGGCCTGCCAATCCGGTGCTCCGTGATCTGACCGAACGAGTGATCATCGCCAGCAAAGGAAGGTTCGACCGTGCGCTCACGGCTCGAGAACGCCTATCGAAGAACTACCCCTCAGCTCACTCTCTGTCGAGCGACGAGTATATGGAGGCGACGACGGATATCTGGGAGATCCCGCCCGAATTCGCCAAACGGGTGGGCCACCCGGCACCCTTCCCGGTAGGTCTCCCCAAGAAGCTAATCGGCTTGTACACGTACGAGAGCGACCTGGTGCTCGACCCGTTCATGGGCTCGGGGACCACAGCCGTCGCAGCCATCCAAACCGACAGGCACTACGTTGGATACGACACCGAGGCGGCCTACGTCTTGGAGGCTCGCAAACGGACAACCGAAGCCAAGTTGCGTCGGGAGCGCAACGAAAATGACTCCGAGTTCCGGTTCTCGATTCCTGCCGTGCCCCTTCCGGCGCCTCCCGGCGAGGACTTTCAGAAGCGGGCGGTTCGGGAGGGGCGGGCGGCCAAACATGTTGCCAAGGCGCTCCTGAAGGATTGCGGCTTCCACTCGATCCAGGCCGACCTTCGACTGGCCCATGGAGTGGAGATCAACTTTCGAGCGTACGACCAGACCGGCGAACCTTGGCTCTTCGACGTCTCGGGCGGATTCACCAGCAATCGACCCGGACTCAAACGGACGGACACGCTCTGGAAAGCGCTGGGCAAGGCGGCGGTCATCCACGAAGCCGACCCCGGGACACGGCTCGTTCTCCTGACTACCGATGCGCCCGCCAAAGGCAGCGCAGGCGACGCTGCTCTGAAGGTGCTTCTGGGGGAGGGCAAACCGATCCGTGACGTGGTTCAGATGCTTTCTGATCCCGACCGGATACGGCTGAGGGCATTTGCCCAGAGGGGACCGGGACTGGAGTGACACTGGGTGCCGCAGAATCGACCCCTCCCGGCTGGCCCGGACATGTGGCGGTCGGGATTGTTCGCGGGGACCCTCCCCAGGTGTTCCTGGCAGACTCGGCGACGACGTTGGGCCGGCTTCTGGCCTCCCGTGTCGTGGCCGCATCGAAAGCATCCGCCCTGGCGGACAGGAACGTGGCGAATGAAATAGACAAGGCCCTCCGGGAAGAGAGGTGGGCGGACTCGATATCGCTGTGGATGGAGGCGACGGGTGAGGTGGTGGACGCCTACCCCGATGAAGAAATCGTGACGGCCGAAGGCTTGGGCTCATGATGCCTGAAGGGAGCCCGTTCCAGGCGGCAGCCGGCGAGCAGGGCAGGCAGTTTGCCGGCCAGTGCGATCTGCTTCTGCGCAACTGCGGGTTCGAGCTGGGTAGTCGCATCCTTGTCAGCCAGATAGGGATCGAGATCGACCGGGAGGCGATAAGCCCCAGCGGCGAGACGATCTGGTTCGAGTACAAAGGAAGCGTTCAAGGAGCACGGCCGGGCCTGCTCCGGACCGATACATTGAAGAAGGCCATCGCCAATGGGGCCCTGCTGGCGTCGCTGGAGGATCACCCTCCCTTCGTGGTCCTCACCTCCCACCTCCCCGAAGCGGGATCCGGTCTTGCGATGCTAAATGCTGCGAAGGGCCTCGGGTACCTCAGGGACGTGATCTGCATCTACAGGCCTGCCGACACCGTTCGGCTCAAACGGCTCTAGAGCGGCGCCGCGCGATCAGACGACGCGACGGTCTATATAGTTCGGTTGACAGGCCCATGAATTGCGGGCCCAAGCGAGAGTTGGAGGAATTAATGGGAAAGCTTGTACGCATTTTGATGGCGATGCTTCTGGTTATGCTCGCCGCATGTGGCGGTGGTGACGAAGAGGAGACCACCGACGAGCCGACGGACGTCCCCACCATGGAGGAAGGCACAACCACGCCGGCCGCCAGCGCTGCATTCCTCTCACCTGCAGACGGTGCAACGGTGACCAGCCCCGTCAAGGTGCAGATGGAGGCGATTGGTGTGGCGATTGAACCTGCAGCGGATGGTGTCAAGCCCAACTCGGGGCACTTCCACATCATCGTGGACGCCGGTTGTGTCCCCGCCGGGCAGATGATTCCCGCCGATGCGACCCACATCCACTTCGGCATGGCGCAGAAAGATGGCGAGCTTACCCTGACTCCCGGCGAGCACACCCTGTGCCTGCAGGTGGCAGATGCTGTGCACACCGCGACCAACGTGACCGAACAGATCACCATCACAGTCGGAAGCTGACCGTTATTCGGAAGGCCGTCCAGACTCCTTGGGCGGCCTTCCGAACGTAGCCGAGAATCAGCCTGTTTCGATGGGCCGAAACGAGTGCCCAATCCTCAATCGTTAAGAGATATTCTCTAGCTCCTACGATGATGGGTCAGCCTCGGCAAGCTATTGAGGAGCCGCCTTGAAGGGGGCAGGATACCTCTCGGCTGCAGTGCTTGCCTGTGTGTTCGCCTGGGCCGGCAGCTCCAAGCTGAGACACGGGGACCGAGCCGCCGACGCGTTCCGGGCCATGGGCCTGCCGGCCCCGATGAAGCTGGGCAGAGCGGTGGCGCTTGTAGAGCTGACGCTGGCGCTCCTCCTGTTGACCACTCCCTTCATGGGGGGGCTTCTGGCCCTGATAGTTCTCGCGGCCTTCACGATCGTGCTCGGTCGGACGATCAGATCAGGAGAGGGTGTGCAGTGCGGGTGCTTCGGCACCAGCCGGCAGAAGCCGGTGTCCTGGGTCGAGCTGGTGAGAAACCTGCTTCTGGCGATGCTGGCGGCCGGCGCCACGTTTGCCACATCGCCGGTGGCGCCATCGATCCCGGAAGCCGTGCTGGTGACCAGCGCGGTTGCCGCCGGCGCTATGATCGTCGCCCTTTGTGACCTACGCCGGGAGGCGGGAGCCGTCTGGGACAACCGGCGAGCCTGGGAACGAGCGGATCAACGATGAGTGGCGGGCTCTGGGTTGCCTCCTACGTCATGCTCTGGGTCACAGTGGTCGTCCTGAGCCTGGCCGTCCTGGCGATGCTCCGGCAGATCGGCGTTCTCCACGCTCGACTACGTCCGATGGGAGTTCACTTTGCCGGAGAGGGACCCGAGCGCAACACACCTGCGCCGCTGCCGGATGTGTTCGACTACGGCCGTAGCCGCCTGACCCTCATCACCTTCACCGCTCCGGATTGCGTCATCTGCGCCCAGATCCGCCCCGGGATTCGGGCGCTGGAGCAGCAGTACACCGACATCTCAGTGCAGATTGTCGATCATCACCCTTCGACCCAGCCCACCTTTCGGGCCTTCAACGTGACCTCGACCCCCTACATGGTGACGGTCGGGCGGGACGGCATCGTTCGGGGACGCGGTGTGGCCAACACGGTCGAGCAGGTTGAGGTCCTGATTGAGGAGTCGCTGGCTGCGGAGGTCGAGACACCTTGAACGACGCATGGGTCGAGGAGGCCGGCCGCTGGACCGCTGCTCGATACACCCGCCGCTCGTTTCTGGGAAAGTTCGGGCGGGCGGCGGTCATGATCGCCGGGGGGCCGATGCTGGCCACCCTTTTGGCGGATCCGGCGTACGGCCGGGTCTGCGGCCAAACCGGCGACTCCAGCCCATGTCCCACGTTCGACTGCGATGCGGTGTGGGGATGGTGCTGGTACGCCTCCGGTTGCTGCGCCGACGGCAGCCTCAAGAAGATCTGTGACTGCTGCGAGGCCAACTACCCCAACGTGCACGGCTACTGCCCCGACGGCACCAATGTGAAATGCCTGGTCCAGAGCTGCGGAACCGATCCACGGGTTCAGACGGTGCCCGTCCACCGGGTAAGCAGCGACGACCGCATCCAGGCGGCGGCTGCCATCCGGCGGGTGAGGTTCCCGGGCGGAAGCTCGACGGTGGTGCTTGCCGACGCGGAGGATAGCCTCATAGTCGCCATCGCCACCGCTCTAGCAGGAACTCTCGGTATCCCGGTGGTACAGGTCAGCAGGCTGCTTCCCGGCCCCGAGACGCTGGTGGGGCTCCGTGAGATGGGGGCACGCTCGGCAAAGCTGGTAGGCCCTTCGGTCCTGACGACCGTGGATCTGCTCCTCGCAGTGAATGGGGTGTCGGTGGAGCGTGTCGGCAGCTCACCCGATGTCTCAACCCTCTCCGCACAGGTGGCTCAGTGGGCACGGGGCAGAGCCGGGGAACCCAGCGGAAGTGTCTGCGTGGCCCCCGCCGGCATCTCGAGGGCGGCCGCCGGGCTGGCCGCAGCCCTTGGCTCCGCCAAGCGCTGGCCTCTGGTGGTGGGCGCAGGGGCCGCACGCACGGCCGGCGTGCCCACCCACCTGGTTGGGCCCGAGGCGGCTGCGTTTTCGGGCGAGGTGCCTGCTCCAACCGCCTTTGCGTCCGCATCGCTGTTTGACCTCGCCAACGAGATCGCACGCTTTGCGCACGGCTCGGCGCCGGTGCCGGGGCCCGTGGTGGTTGCCCCCGAGGGGGCCCGGGCAATCACGGAGCTGGGAGGCATGGGTGCACCTGTTCTCCTGTACAGGCCGGGCTCCCTCGTCGGGGTCAGTGGTTGGCTCGTAGAGCGGGCCAGGGCCCACGGCCTGCCCAGTCACGCCGTGCTGGCGGAGGGGCCGTCGGGCAGCGTGGGAACTCCCGGGCTTTACGAGCTTCAGTCTCTCGTCAACGGTTTTGCAGTCCACAACCTGGTAGGGGTCGGCGGCCAG
>JBBDRH010000227.1:0-1154 GCA_040905645.1 Actinomycetota bacterium | reverse complement strand
GCAGAGACGAAGAGCCCCACATCCCGATCTCCGAGGACCGCCATGAACGCCCTGATGTCGCCCACTGTCATCTTGGTCGTGGTCTGTCGCTTCACCTGCACCTTGATTCGCGGGCCTTCTGCACCAAGCGGATCCGTGAACGCCACGATGTCGATACCCCGATCTGGGCCGGGCGGCGCGATCCAAGCGACGTAGTAACCCATGGCTCGCAACAACGCGGCGACTAGATCCTGGAAGTCGAATGGCGGCATGCCCTCCAAGTGCTCTCTGACCTGAGCCCAAGAGGCCTCGATCGCTTCCTCAAGCGTCGCCGCCGCCGTCTCTTCCTCTATCGCCTCATCCTCGGTATCGCTGTCGTCCGTCTGCGCCTTCTTCCACGCTCGGTATCGGCGACTCGCTTCACGCTGGAACTGTGCAGGATCTGAGAACTTCTCGAAGGCCTGACGCCCTTCTTCGGTGAGTCGCCACCCCTCCGATCGAGACTTCGTCATCCACCCCGCCTTGACGTGGGGGATGGACGAGAAGCGAATGATCTTGTCGAAACGGGGCTTGCCTGGACTGCTCGGGTACTCGCCGACTTCATAATCGGTGAGCACGAGGTGTGCCTGAGCCCGCTCGATCACTTCACTTGGCTGGAGCCCGTCCGGATTTTCAAGCAATACTTGGTAGGCCGCCCGGAGAATCTCACCTGCGCGTCGATGTGTTACCTCAGCCACGGGGAGTGAGGGTATCGCACGGGTGCGTCAGATTGTCGAGAGACCGGCTGAAGGGTGTCCGGTCAAGCCTTGAAGCGGTGGTACTGCGACTCCGATGATTCAGCCGGGGCCATTTCGACCTGTCCGGTTTTCCCGACCTCTATCTCTCTTCCCGGGCGGCGTCTGTGAGGGAGCGGGGCAACCCCTTATACAGCGGGGCAACCCCATACATAGAGCGGCCGCCGTGAGAGGGCAGAATCAGACCAGATTGTCGGGGACTCTGAGCATCGTCAGAGGGTCGAATACGACCTTTGCCTATCGCTCCAGCAGGAAGGCTGTCATCCATCTTCGCACCACCTAGCGTTACGAGGTACGCTGCCCACCCCCGAGCATTACTGGAGCGCCCACTTGCCACCATCGAAACCCCGAGCGGCGCTCTATCTCCGAGTGTCCTCCGCC
>JBBDRH010000226.1:0-6814 GCA_040905645.1 Actinomycetota bacterium | reverse complement strand
GCATGAATCATGGGCAGGGATTCGCGGCCAACGTGATGACCGGCCTCATCGTGATTGTGGCCAGCCGACTGGGAATGCCCGTTTCGACGACGCACGTGTCCTGCGGCGCGCTGTTCGGCATCGGGGCCGTGACCGGACAGGCCCGCTGGCCGTTCATCGGGCAGATTCTGCTGGTCTGGATCACGACGCTCCCATGTGCCGCCATGATCGGCTGGCTGGTCTTCGAGGTCCTGTCGTAATGTAATTGTTGGAGCAGTGTGTCCGTGAAAGCCGAGCCTTCGCGCCGTGCTGGCTTCGGTGAGCTGTTCGGAACGGAAGGGCTGTTACGTCGCGTCTCGCAGCGTTTCGATCACATAGCAACGACCGGCCGGCTCCGATCCTCGGCATTTTTCCAGCGCCGCCTTCAAGACGCGTTGCACGTGGCGCAGGTCTTTCAAGCCGACTTCGATCTGCGCCAGCCGATCCCCGATGAGAGCCTGAACGTCCCCGCAGGAAGGCGGTTGCCCCTCGTAGCTGCCCAACAGCGTCTTGACGTCGTCGAGAGTGAAGCCGACCGCCTGGGCGGCCCGGATAAACTTGAGCCGCCGGCGAGATTGGTCCGTGTAGAGCCGGTAGTTCCCCTGGGTACGATCCTCGGGTTCCAAGAGCCCGACCCGTTCGTAGTACCGCAGCGTCGTCGTGGGAACCCCCGCGGCCTTCGCCAACTGACTGATGGTGAACTGCCTGCTCATCGGTTCCTCCGAACCTTTGTCGTGCTTAGCACTTACAGCCGTTGTTCGGTGCGTCGAAAAATCTTACCGAGACGGGCTTGACCTTGCACTTAGATGCAATGTCGATAATACAGGCAACGAACCTGACGGGCAAGTTGTTTCCTTGGCGGAGCGGACGGCATGAATCTCCAAGCAACCACGCGGAAACGGCTGATCTGTCCCTCGTGCGGGTCGAAGGGAAAGCGGGTTGGCCTTGCTACATTACGCGCGCTGTTGAAAGACGAATTCGTCGAGTCGCTAGCCGAAGCCAGCCATTCGTGCGACACGGCCGACGGCTGCAAACCGCTTGGCGATGACACCGGCTGGCGGTTTTGCGAGTCATCGGACTGCGACGTGGTGTACTTCTCCGAGGAGGGCGACACGACGTTCACCAAGCCGCAACTCAAGGTCGCCGTGGGCGTGAAGGAGAAGGGCGGCGAGCGTCCGCTCTGCTACTGTTTCGGCCACTCGGTTGCGAGTCTCAAGGACCAGCTTCGCACGGAAGGCCGTTCGGAGGCGTTGGAGGAAATCCGGGCCAAGATGAAAGATCCCGGCTGCCGATGCGAAACCGAGAATCCTTCCGGGTCGTGTTGTCTCGGGAGTGTCACGAAAGGCATTCGGATTGCCCAGGAGGAATTGGAAATGGCAGGCGCAGACGTGAAGACTCCGGAACCTCTCTCCCAGTCCTCAACGAGTTGGGGCGAGAAGATTGCCAAAATCGGGACCATCGTCTCGGCCATCGTGGCCTCGGGTTGCTGCTGGCTGCCGCTGCTTCTTCTGGCGGTCGGCGTGTCTGGGGTGGGAATCGCCGCCACGCTGGAAGCCTTTCGCCCGTTGTTCATCGTTGTGACGTTCGGCTTTCTGGCAGCGGCGTTCTACTTCACGTATCGGCCCCGCAAGGCGAGGGGCGACGCCGGACACGCCTGTTGTGCGCCGGAGGCGAGCAAGGGAGCCGAAGTGGCGGCCGATTGCTGCGCTCCGTCCGGCAAGCGGCG
The DNA here is from genome assembly GCA_040905645.1 of Actinomycetota bacterium. Lineage (GTDB taxonomy): Bacteria > Actinomycetota > CADDZG01 > JAHWKV01 > JAHWKV01 > JBBDRH01. The sequence continues at coordinate 5,070 of JBBDRH010000226.1, read as the reverse complement.
CTTCAGCATCATGGCCATGAACAAGATCATGCTCTGGGTGGTGACCGTGCTGGCCGTCATCTTTCTTCTATTCCCGCAGTACGTGGGATTCCTGCTCGGAACGGCGGGAGGTGACGGCAGGACCGGAACCGAGAACATGAACCGGGCCGTGGTAAAGGTCGAGGGAATGACCTGCGAAGGCTGCGCTGCTTTGGTGGAAAGAGCCATTCGCAGTGTACCCAGCGTTCTCTCGGTCGAGGTCAGCTATGAGAAGGGCGAGGCCGCGATCGGAACCGATGAGTGCTGCCCGGTGCCTCGCGAGCAGATTCTCGCCGCTCTGGAAAAGGCCGGCTACCGGGGCAGCTTGATCGAGACCGACAAGCAAGCCGTGGTATCCACGGAAGCCTGCTGCCCCTTTCCGGAAGACGAAATCCTCAAGGCCGTCGAGGATTCGGGTTTCTCAGGATCGGTTGCAGATACGAAGTGATTGTCCATTGGTGGTCAGCGAGGGCGTTCCATGACGGCACGGACGGCGAGTGGCGTGGACATGAAAAGCCTCCATCTGGAAAAGGCGAGCTTGGTCGGTTCGATTCTGACGCTGCTGTGCTGCGTTGGCTTTGGCCCCGTCCTGGCCGTCCTGGGGGCGATTGGAGCGGGATTCCTCATCAACGACGGAATACTGGCCCCGCTACTGGCTCTGTTTCTCGCTCTCGGGGCCGCAGGTCTGTACTTGTCGTTTCGTCAGCATCACTGGTGGCCGCCCCTACTGCTGCACCTTGGGAGTGCCGTCATCCTCTTCGTCTTCACGTTCGTCCTTTACATCCCGGTCATCGTCTGGCTTGGTATGGTGGGCATCGTGACTGCCGTCGTGTGGGACTCTTTGCTGAAACGGCGACACGCCAGAGAATGCGCGGTTCCCTGTCCACCAACGCCACAGGAGCAGAGACATGGCTGACAAGTTCGATCTGGTGATCCTCGGTTCGGGTTCCACGGCATTTGCTGCGGCGCTGGCGGCGCAGGAGATGGGCAAGACCGCCGTGATGACCGAGGAACGCACCATCGGCGGCACCTGCGTTAATCGGGGCTGTCTCCCCTCGAAGAACCTGATCGAAGCGGCCAAGCTCCTGCACGACGCCCGCCATCCTCGCTACCCCGGCCTGAAATCGGGCGGCATGGAACTGGATTTCGCGGCCCTGATCGCCCAAAAGGGCGAAGTCGTTCACGGCTACCGAGAGAAGAAGTACGAGAGCTTGATCGACGGTCGAATCCGCATCGAGCGGGGGCACGTCGAGTTCGTCGATCCGCACACGGTCGAGGTCAACGGGAAGCGGCTCACCGGCGAGAAGGTGTTGGTCGCTACTGGCTCTCGTCCGGTCGTTCCCGACATCGAGGGGCTGGATCAGGTGCCATTGCTGACGAGCGACCTGCTGACCGTGGACGAGGATATCGAACTGAACGACTTGCCGAAGTCCCTGCTGATCGTCGGTGGCGGCTACATCGCTCTGGAGTTAGGCCAGATGTTCCACCGCTTCGGGACCGAAGTGACCATTCTGGAGCGAAATCAACAGTTGCTCGCCCACGGCTATGAGCCAGAGGTCGGGCAAGCCATCGGGCAGGCGTTTTCCGAGGACGGCATTCGGGTGATCACCAAGGCTATGGTGCGATCGGTACGGCAGGACCGGCAGGGAGTGATGGCGACAGCGTCGGTCGGCGGGGCACAGCGAGAGTACCGGGCCGAAAGGTTGTTGGTGGCGACGGGCCGACGCCCAAACACCGACAACATCGCCATCGAGCGGTCGGAAGTGTCCGTGAATCAGCGTGGCGAGGTCGTTGTGGACGAGTACCTGAGAACGAACGTCTCGCACATCTTCGCCGCCGGGGATACCATTGGTCGGCAGGCCGGGAGCCAGATGGCTACTCCCGTGGGGAGCCAAGACGGCGGGATTGCCGCCCGCAATGCCCTTTCGGGCGGCGAGATGCGGCCTGTGGATCATCGGGTGATCCCTCGGTGCATCTTCACCGATCCTCCGGTCGCCGTGGTTGGCATGAGCGAGGAGGAGGCTGTGGCCGCAGGCCACGCGTGCTGGTGCAACACCATCCCGATGTCGCTCGTGCCTCGTGCCGGGGCCATTCGAGACACGAGGGGGATCATCAAGATGGTGGCCGACACCCAGACCAACGAAGTCCTGGGCGTGGCGATGGTCGGGCACAACGCCGGGGAAGTAATCCACGAAGCGGCGATGGCCCTGCGGTTCCACGCCAAGCTGCACGACTTCATCGACCTGCTGCACGTCTATCCGACGATGGCCGAGGCTCTCAAGATCGTCGCCATTTCGAGGTACAAAGACCCGGCAAAGCTCTCCTGTTGCGCCGAGTAGTCCCTTTTGTTCGCATGAACGAACAGAGGCAGTTGTCCGTTGGGCAAGCAATCGTTTGAACCAGGATCACAGTGCTATGAGCAATTGACGCGTTCGCCCCCGACAGGCGCGGTGCCTGGGACGGCGCGAACGATTCTTCGAGGAGGTGTGCCATGCGAAAGTTGCTTTGGGCTGCCCTGTTGACGCTGCCGATGGCAATGGTTGGCGGGTTGGCTTTTGCGACGTCCCGGCAGGCCAGCCCAGCAGGCGAAGGCTACGTCTGCCCGCTGACCGGCGAGGAGCTGCCCTGCCCCAACTGCTGCCCGGCGAATCAGGGCAAGTAGAAATGTTCTGGGCTCAAGCCCCCTGGGGCCGTTTGGTGTTCCAGGGGGCTCACGGGCGAGCCGGTTTGCCGCGACGAATGTCCATTAGCGAAGTCTGGTGGGGCGGCGAATGCCACTGCGGCCTGCCGCCGAGCGGGAGTGGCCGATCACTCAAGTGTGAGCCGTTTCACCGAAACGGTCGCGGATTCGTCGATAGGATGCGGACATGGATGCGCATCGGATCGGGGCTGGCGAGGGACGGCGCTTTTTCCACGTCGTAAAAAGGAAGCTGGCATGAAATCCATTCGGTTAATAGTGCTTCTAGGACTGGTCGTGCTCGGCGCCTTCGGCGGCTGCACGCGTACCCCTACCGAACCCCGGCCAAGTGCAACCCCCCAGAATGATTCAGGGACTCAAGGGTCCGACTCCAGGACCGCTACGGAGCAGCCGCCGGAAGGATCAGGTGACTGAAGCCGATGGCCCTTTCACAGGGGTTCCGAAGCATGTCATCCGTCCAATGCGTGCCTGCGCTCCTGCGGACTTCACGAATTCTGCTCAATGTCGACGCTGTAATTGCGTTCCTCCCATCGCTGCGGCTTTTCCCAGAAGATCGTAAAGCGGATCGGCGCGCGCTGGGACGGGGCAATCGCGATGTCAACGTACTCGATTCCCAGGGTGGTGGCGGTCGAGCGCGTGTCCTCGGCCTGGCGCCATTCGTCGCGGGTCCAGTGGAGCACGAACGGGGCGGGGGCTTGCACGCGCAGGGTCATCCCCGTCCGCACCGAACGGACGCGCCGGTTGGGCTTCCACACCTCCAGCGGAACACAGTGGCGCCGTGAGCGGTAGCGGTCAGCGACCGCCGGGATGAAGTCGAACACCCGGCCGTCGGCCGCCGAGCGCAACAGCTTGATGTACTCGGCATGCGCCCACATCAGCGGCATCGCCGCGCCGGTCGGCCGGCCGAAGTACATGTGGGCCTCGGGTTGGTCCGGCTCGTCCCAAACCTGCTCGGGGAGAAGCCCGGCGCCCGTGGCAAACCCTTCTAGCGCGTGGAGATACGGGCGGGCATCGCGCCCGGCGGCCAGCTCGTAATGCCCACGCTCGCCGGTCAATAGCGGCCAGGCACGTCCCTTTCCCCAACCCAGATACGGTCCGCCATCCTCGCGCTGGCCATAGCCGTCGTGGTTGTAGCGATGCCAGCAGGGACCGAAGGGCGTATCGACTTTCAGCACCGCATCAACCACCCGCAGCGAGTCCTCGATGAGCGGATCACCCGGCTTTCGAACGCCGTAACGCACGAGTTCCAGGAAGCCCGCGTCCACGATCTCCTTAGCCGGGAATTCGGCTGGCACCCCGGGTCCGCGATTGTGGATAAGCAGCAGCCCGCGGTTTGGATCCTCATCCGGCTGGGGATCACCGACCGCCACGGGATGGATGCGGATAAAATGCCGGCGGATTTCGGGGACGAGCGTGCCGTCGGTCGTCACGGTCCAGGGCTCCACGTGACACTCGAGGAAGTCGGCATACTCCTGGAGGAATCGTGCAGTCACCGCATCCCCGCGTTCGCGCGCCAAGCAGGCGGCACACGTGAGAGCCGCGATGTTCACCGCCAACGTCGAGGGCGAGTAGCCGCTGTTCTCCTCCCAGCGCTCCTGGGCGGTGGCCGGCCCATGGCGGACGAGGTAGCTGGCGGCCCGCAGCACCATCGGATAGGGGTCGAATTCCTGGAGGGCCTTTGCCTCGTGCAAACGCCAGGCGAGCAGAATCGGGAAGGCGACCTCGTCGAGCTGGATGCCCTGCCAGAAAGGCTCGCCGTTGATCCAGAAGTTCTGGTGAAAGCCGCCGTCGGGCTGTTGTGAGCAGGCCAGATAAACCAAGGCCCGGAACGGGGTCTCCGTGTTTCCCGAGGCGAGGAGCCCGGTGGCGCTGTTCACCATGTCCCGGGTCCAGACCAGATGATAGCCGCCCAAATCCTCGTCGCCTTTGACCTCACCCCACGGGATGCCCAGCGAGGCGATCATGGCGCCGGGATAGAGCTTATCCTCGTGGGCCAGGAGCAGGCTGTGGCTTTTGTGGTAGAGGTCGCCGCCATCGCTGCTGGCCTTCTCCAGCGGCCGGATCTTTTTGCAAACGCGCTCCCACTGTTGAATGAAACGCTTACGTTGCTCGGCAAAGGGCGTCCCCAGGGATTGAAAGAGGGTCGTGACCGCGTCGTGCAGTCCGTCGCCGAAGGCCAGCCCCAGGGTGAACTCGCGGCCTCGCCCGAGATCGAGTTCTCCGGTCAACGCGATGTTTCCGTCCTCGGCCGTGTCGAACTCCCAGTCCATCCGGAAGTTATCAGCAAGATCGGTCCAGCCGTCGGTGGTGCCGACGTAGCCGCAGGAGCGCCGGAGGAACGGGATGGAGGCGCC
>JBBDRH010000225.1:0-1155 GCA_040905645.1 Actinomycetota bacterium | reverse complement strand
AAGAAGATCACCGTGGTGAACATGAACATCGGATTTAGCCTCTTCCTTGTCGCTGCCGGGGCGGTACTCGCCTGGGCGGTGAGCGCAGAGGTCGCAGGCATCGACATCAAGATCGTGGGCGTCATCCTGATGGTGGTTGGGCTCGTCGGCGGGGCGCTCTCCCTGCTCTTCTGGAGCAGCTTCGCCCCGTTCCCGCGGCGCCGCGAGGCACGTGAGGTAGAAGTCGTGGAGACGCTGCCTCCGGATCGGCGCGCATAGCGACATCTGGCGGAACCACCATTCAGACGACCACTCAGCCGACTGTGCACGCGCAGTCGGCTGAGTGGTGCGGCACAACCCGGTCGAGGCATCAGTGCTGCCGCAGTGCGACCAAGTCAGAAAAGGGCTCGGTGTCCATCCGAGATCACCTCAGCCCATGGGCAGGCCCCACCGGTGGTCGGCGGCCACGGATCCACCAACCCCACATCGATCACGTGTATCCACCAGCAGTACGCCCCACTGGCACACATCCACACGTCTCGGCGTCTCAATCCGACGAGGCTGGATGGCGAAGGCGTCCACGCATCCGTAACCCTGTTCCCGGGCGCCTTACCAGTGATGGGACGAGGAGAATTGGGCGGCCGTCGTGATCGGGTGAGGCAAAGGTCGCGTCACGATGGAGGGGCAGCCGCCAAAGATCAGAGGGCTAGCACTCTCCGGGTAGCCACCCGGTCGTATCAGCGATCGGCCAGCGAGAGGTGGATTGGCTGGAGGAGTGAAGGGGGCCACTCCTCCAGCCTTGGGGATTCCGACACCGAACCGGCGGGGACCGCGCAGTGTCGAAACTGGAGCAGCTCTCGCTGCCCTCCGTCTGCTGATGCTGGCACTACTTCTCCTGGCCGGCTTGTTGCGGTGCACTCCGCCGCTCACCAGGTTGCTACTGGCATCCGACTCCCTGTGATCCGGGCTGGTGGATTGTGCAAACAGTACGGTCAGAGACGTCACGTGGCTGTCACGCCTGCATCACGAGGTAACCTCAATCGCCGCCGCAGCCAGATCGCTGCTGGAGAGCTATCGGTGTGACGCCAACGTTACGCCCGGGTAACACCCGCTCCCGTACACATGCAGTCTGGATCATCCCCACCGTCGCGCAGATGCGCGCACGGCGCACAGGAC
>JBBDRH010000224.1:0-6889 GCA_040905645.1 Actinomycetota bacterium | reverse complement strand
CGCTCGGGCGTGTGGTTGTAGCCCCTCTGGCGGTTGTCGTCGACTCAACGGAGGTTGTGGTCGACGTGGGGGGCGGCAACGTCGTCGTGGTGGTCGTGGGAGGCGGATAACACGTCTCCTCACAGGGCGGCGGCGGCTGGTATTCGGGCGGGCAGCCGTCGCACGTGTACTTGATCTGGCGAGGCGGCGTGAGCGGATTCCCGCAGTAGCAGCGGACGACGATCTCGCCCAGGGAATCGACCAGCACAGCCGTTCCCTCCGCCAGAATCGACTGGTAGGCGTAGGACTCGCCCTCCCTGAAACCGTGGTTGGTGATCCTGGTGTCCCGGGAAAGTACGGCCGGGGTGAGGCTGCGGATGTAGTCCTCGAACTCGTCCACCTCGATCTCGAGCACCTCGGCGAAGGCCTGTTTGCGCTCCGGGCTCTCGTTCAGGAGCTCGATGAGCGTCTCACGATTGCACTCGCCCATCTTGCCCGACTCGACGACCTGCTCCTGCGGAGGCTCGGTGGGGGTGACGACGATCGTCGTAGTGGTCGAGGTGCTGGGCCCCGTCGTGGTCGGCGATGGGGTGGGGCTCGGTGAGGCTGCCACCGTCGTGGTCGTGCTGGCCGTGGTGGTGGTGGTCACCGGCTCGACGTCGGAGATGAACACGGCCGGATCGGTGAATGGGTCGGGGCCCGGGCTGTCGGCTTCCTGGAAGAGAACGGTTTCCCCTCGGGACAGCAGGCGCACCGAGCCGTAGACGGCGCCGCCCGCGAGCAGGAGCACAAGCAACAAGACGATTAACCCCCGGCGGCTGAGTCTCATACCCCTCTCAAGGTTGCGGCGTGCTGAACTATATAAGAACGGCAATCGTGGAAAAAGAACTATCCTTGCCTTGAATGACCGGCGATCCTGTATCCCCCCCGGCCGATGCCGCCGGCCCACTCGAGCAGATCCGTTCAACCCTCCGGTCGGACCCGGCCGCACTGGGCGAACGTCTCCTGGTCCTCGGCAGCGGTCCCATCTCGGTCCAGGGGGCCCTGGGCGCGATTCTGGCCCTGGACTCGAGGGGGGCCGGCGTGCTGGTCGCCGCTTTTTCGAGCCTGCCCGCAGGGGCGGCGGCGGAGCTCTCCGATGAGCTCGACCGCCTCGCCCAGCTCGGAAAGAACAAGCTGCCCGGTGCAGCGACCCTCTTGCCCGAAGACCGGGAGATCTCCACGGTGCACTCGGAGTTCTTCAAGGTTCCCAACGGCTCGAAGCTGCATCTGAACGCCGAACAACGGGTGATCGTAGTGCTGGCAGACAAGCCGGGCCTCGGCACCTGGAGGGACCTCAGGGCCGACCTGGGCCCCAGTCTGGGCGGCGTGTACGCGCTTGAACAGGGCATGCTGGTCCCTCAACCGCTACCCGACCTGCTTTCCCGCCGGGTGAAGTCGTGGTCCTTCTGGAGATGGGTCGCCGCCGCCGCAGCAGTCTTCGGCGTGGGAGGCTTCTGGCTCGCCGGCGTCGTTGACCGACCGGACCCGCCGACCGCCTCGGCCGCCCTGGTATCTGCCGGATCGGTGGTTGCCGGTCCGGTGTCGTCCGACGCCACCCACACCCAGTGGGTCGGCCAGCGACGGGTGGCCAGGACCTCGAACGGCTCTCTGGTGGCCGCCTACGCCACAGCAGAAGGCCTTCAGATAGTGAGAGACCACGCCAACCAGGGACGGACCTGGCAGGCTCCGCAAACTTTCCCAGAGGTCCGGCCGCTCTCGCTGGCGATGGCGATCGACAGCACCGACCGGATTCACGTGGCGTTCAAGGACGCTCAGGGGATCGGGTATCTGACCCTTCAGGAGGGACCGGACGGGCCGGCCGCAAGCACCGTGCTCGGGCTGGACACCGCGACCACGTCCCCCGTAGTCGACATCGCCTTCGACTCCTCCACCGGAGTCGCGCATGTGGTCTGGGTCAAGGGAGAGACCGACCAGCAGCCGATCTGGGCCGCGGTCTCCGCCCCGGCCGGACAGGAGCCCACGCTCCTGCACTCCGAACCACTGGCCGAAGCCGGGAACGTGCTTTCAGTCCTGACGAACGTGGTGGTGGGCCCGAACAGCCAGGTGGTGGCCACCTTCAGGCGAGGCGACTCCCTGGAGGGCTGGTTCGCCCGATACCTCGATGGGGTCGACCCAAGCCGGTTCGTGTGGTCCCCGCAAGAGCCCCTGCCCACCCCCGAAGCCCTCTACGGAGCCGCCAGTATGGGCGTCGACCCGGCGGGCAACGTCCACCTGGTGCTGCGCGACAACACCACCTACGGCCTCACCTACCTCAAACGGGCCCAAGGGGCCTGGGGAGCGGCGGAAACCATCGTCGATGTCGAGACCACCGAGGAGATCGACTTCCCGTCGGTGTCGCCGGACTTCTCCTCCGAGATCGTCTACGTCGTATTCCAGGACACCCGCACCACCGGCAGCGGGCAGATCAAGGTGGCCACCCGGGATCCGGCTGGTGGTTGGGGTGCACCTCTAACCGTCGGGAGCCCCGAGCCTCTGCTCTTCCCCACCACCATCGGCTCCGCCCTCGGAAACAGCGTCTTTCTTGCCACGTCGCAGACGGCGCCCCAGATTCGCGCCTTCAGGGTGGGAGCCGGCTGACCCGAGGGCGCTCCAGCGCCGTCTCAGGGGGCGCACCACCAGCACGGCCAGGCCGGCCAGGGTTAGCAGGTAACCCGTCCACTCGGTCCAGGTCCACGAGTAGTACAACCGGACCTCCTTCTGGGTGGGGATGACGATCATCGTGGAAGGCGAGGCCAGGTAGGGCCCCCGAGCTCCCTCAACCTTCCAGTTGGGGAAGTACGAGGTTTTCACCCAATGCGGCTGCCCGATCGCATCGGTGGTGAATGAGATCTCATCGTCCTGAATGCGAGCTTCGACACTGGTTCCCCCAGAGGCAGGGGCGCCGGCGTTCCCGGGCAGGATGCGGTCCCACTCTTCCTTCGACGCCCGGACCAGCGGGGTGTCCAGCGCCTCGAGGTCGCCGAACCACTCGATATTGCGATCGATCCACCTCGACCCTCTTATGTTCACCGGCACTGGAGCGTTGGGGGGAATGACCACCTGACCGGGTGAATCTACGGAGAAGATCGAGAACTCCCCGACGTCGTCGAGCTTTTCGTAACCGGCCTCCACGGCCGCGTTCCGGGCCTCCTCCGTAAAGGAGAGGTAGTAGCGGACATCGAGGAGCTCCATGTGCCGGGCCCCGCGGGCCAGATCCATCGGCTTATAGGGAAGGCCTGGAATCGGGTTCGAGGGTTTCAACGCCACCTCGGACGCAGTGAGGAAGTGAAACGGGGTGGTCATGCTGGACTCGAAATTGATGCCCTCCATCGTGGGTTGACCGCTCCAGTAGGGAAGCGACATGAGCGCAATTGGAGTTCCGAACTTGACCAATCCGTCGTTGGGCTCCCAGAAGATCCTGCCGGGGGGAAGCTGGGCAACGCGATCGTTCAAAGCCTTGAAGGTGGGGAAGTCCGCACGTGACTCGTAGCCGGCGTAGTTGTCGTGGATCCAGTCGTCGATGTAGCTCGGCTCCTTCTGCCGCAGCGCCCAGGCTCCCATGACGACCGCCGCGAACAAAGAGATGCCGAGCGTCACGTGACCGATCCTGCGCACCGAGATCCACCTGGCGGTTGCGGTGAAGGCCACCCCGGCAAAGTACGCGGTGGAGAGAAAGGCCGCCAGGTAGTAAAAGGGCAGGAAACGGCCGTTCCAGACCGACCCGGGAGGCAGAAACAGGTACAGGACAATGCCCAGAACCGCCATCAGGTAAAAGAGCAGCGGACGTCTGTCCCGGCGCAGGACCATCACCGCCCCGGCGAGGGCCATTCCCCCCAGGTAGAAGGTCAGCTCCTTGGGAAACACCGGCCCCCAGCCCTTCAGGGGGTACCAGCGCATGTCGGTGGTGTAGGGCAGCCTCACCAGAAACGGGATCGACCAGAAGCCGGTCAGGGCTAAGCTCAGCGCGAAGACGGACCCGAATCGGGTCAGTGCCCTGCGAGCTCCGTGCTCGCGCAGGGCCCAGAAAAGCAAAAGCGGTGACATCAGCACCGCCACGATCACCGGCAGCAGATGGCTGAGCACTGCCAGCGCCAGCGTGGAGGCTGCAAGCAGCGGCCGGCCCTTCTCCTCGGTGGCGAGCCGGTAGAGCAGTCCCAGAAACACGAGTGAGAGCCCGAGGCTGAGCGAGAACCCGTACTCTCCCGACAGCGAGCTCGGGATATTTCCTCCGTAAATCGAGTAGCTCGTCATGAACAGGAACCCAACGGCAGCCAGCGCTCCCAGCGCGGGCGTTGGCCAGGGAAACCGCACCAGCCGGAACAGCACATAGACGGCTACCGGGAGGAAGAAGGTGCCGAGCACCGTCCCGAGCTTGAAGGCGACCTCATACGGGACGACGAAGCTCAGGAACGCCTGGAACAACGAAACCAGCGGGAAGTAAAACTGAAGCATCGGAAAGCCCGCGTACCAGCCGGGGGCCCAGCCGGAGATCTGGCCCCTGGGTAAAAGGTGGTAGCGCAGATACCAGGTGTTGTAGATGTGGTCACCCTTGTCGGTGCCGGTGGTGGTGCTGGAGGATATGAGCAGCTGGACCGGGAAGTAGACGAGCAGGATGACGCCGATGACTAGAAACACCACCCGGTCCAGCGTCACCTGCCATCTCCTGTCGAGCAATACCGGCCGCTCGCGAATGAGCCGGCGAAGAAAACGGCTTCCGAAGCTCCGAGGGGCGCCGGCAGGGGCATAGCTGCGCCAGAATCCGGTGGGCGCTTCGGAAATTCGTGTGACGTTCATATTCGCCTCCGGCCGGGGCCCGGGAGGCGGGCGTAGAGCGATCCTGGCACCCGGCCATCGTACAACTGCGGGGGCGTGACGCAGGAGATCAGTCCCGGTCGATCCTTGAGGTCTGGCTTAAAATGCCGCATGCAAGGTGTCCAGGCCGATGAATCCTCCCCACCCTTGCGAAGCAGCAGCCGGCTGAGACTTCTGTCCTCCTACGGACTCAGGGCGGCCGCACACCCGGTGACGATCCCGGTCCTTCTCGTCATCGCGATCGGCCTGATCAGCACGGCCAACCATTTTCAGGGAGTCGACTGGGGCGACGACTTCGCCCTCTACATGCGCCAGGCGAAAGCAATAGCCATCGGCAATATCGGCGAGGTCCTGAGCGATAACCGCTTTGTGGTGGACAACTCCGGCTGGCACACCTTCAGCCCCTACTCCTACCCGTGGGGCTGGCCTTTGATCGTCTCCCCCGTCTACGCGGTTCTGGGCCTTGACTACGAGGCGGTGAAGCTCCTCGAGGTGATCGCACTGTGCACCTTCGTCGCCTGCTACTACGCGTTGACCCGCCGCCGTCTGGGGGCGGGAGGCGCCCTGCTGCTAACCCTGGTGGTCGGGCTCTCTCCGGCATACGTCGGCTGGACGGACACAGCGCTGTCCGACCTGCCCTACCTGGCGTTCGTGGGAGTCAGCCTGTGGTGGATGGATCGCTGCCGAGCTCGCGGCCTGCTGGGAGGGGCCGGGACGGGCTCACTGGTGATCCTCGGCCTGTTGATTGCCTACGCCTTCAACATCAGACGTGAGGGCGTCGTGCTGCTTGTTTCGCTGGCGGCACTGCACCTGGTCCTCATTGTGAACAGGGGCGCTGAGCACAGATCACTCGATGCCCTCAGAGAGATGCGCTGGAAAAAGATCCTCACGCCTTACATCACGTTTTTCGCGAGCGTGGTCACTTTTCATCTGCTCCTTCCCACGGTGATGTGGCCTCGTCCTGAAGGCGCCGGTCTTCACAACCTGCCGGGGCGGCTTGCTTACTTCCGCGAGGTCCTGGCGGAGCAGCTCGGCATCAACGATCCCGGCGAGACGCCCATGAGCCTTTTCACCAGCGAGTATCTGGGAGGCCTGACGATCAGTCTGCTGGCCGCCCTGGCCGTCGCAGGCATGATCATCCGGCTCGCCAACCGCCCCGAGGAGGACGTCGCTCTCGCTGCCTACCTGTGCGGCACCGGCTTGATCGTGGGAATGTCGCCGTATCAGGAGGGGCGGTATCTGCTTTCCATCACCCCGTTTCTTCTGTACTTCGCCTATCAGGCATTGCCCACGCTCGCCGGCAGCCTGGGCAGGCGCAAGCTTCCGGTCGTGCTGGCCACCCTGGTCTCGGCAGCTTTCTTTGCCATCTTCCTGACGGCCAATGCCCGCGATCTCGTCCACAGCACCCGATACCACCTGGACTACGATTTCATTGTCAACGGCCCCGAGAGCCCCAGTGCCCAGCAGATGTTCGCAGCGGTTAGGGAGCAAGCCTCCGCCGATGACGTCATCCTGTTCTTCCGAGCCCGCGCCATGACTCTCTACACCGACCGGAGAGCGATTCAGGGCGCCAACCTCGAGCAGCTGCTTCCTCGCGTGGGCTGGTACGCGATGGCTAAGGGCAGCACCTACTCGCAGCAGCTGCTGACCGATGAGGAAGCTGCGGGTTGGGGCCTGACCAAGACCTGGGAGAACGATGGTTGGGTTTTGTGGAAAGGGCCCCCAAGCTGACCGTCTCAGTCTCGGTGGTGATCCCCGTTCACAACGAGGAGGACATCCTCGTTGAGACCACAGAGGCCGTACTGAACGGCTTTCGGGAGATAAAAGACGTCCAGTTGAGCGACGTCATCCTGTCCGAGAACGGAAGCCGGGACCGGACCAGGGAGCTCGCCGGCTCGCTGGCTGCAGACCACCGCGAGGTCAGGGTGATCATCTCGGACCGGGCCGACTATGGAGCCGCCATGAGGCGCGGGTTCGCGGCAGCACGCGGTGACTGGATAGTCAACTTCGACGCCGACTACTACGACTTCGAGTTCGTCACCGCGGCATTGAAGGT
>JBBDRH010000223.1:0-6912 GCA_040905645.1 Actinomycetota bacterium | reverse complement strand
AAGTCGCCAAGAAGACCGACGACGTCGCCGGTGACGGCACCACCACCGCCACCGTCCTGGCCCAGGCCATGGTCCGCGAGGGCCTGCGCAACGTCGCCGCCGGGGCCAACCCGACCCTGCTGCAGCGCGGCATGAACATGGCCGTCGAGCGGGTCGTTGAGGCCATCGCCACGATGTCGCGTGACATCGAGACGCAGGGCGAGATCCAGAACGTCGCCGCCATCTCGGCCAACAACGACCCCGGCATCGGCGAGGTCATCGCCGAGGCCATGGACAAGGTCGGCAAGGACGGCGTCATCACCGTCGAGGAGTCCCAGACCTTCGGCCTCGAGCTGGAGCTGGTAGAGGGCATGCGGTTCGACAAGGGCTACATCTCGCCCTACTTCGTGACCGACCCCGAGCGCATGGAAGCCGTGCTCGAGGACCCCTACGTCCTCATCGCCAACACCAAGATCTCTGCGGTGAAGGACCTGCTCCCGATTCTCGAAAAGGTAATGCAGACCGGCAAGCCGCTGTTGATCATCGCTGAGGACACTGAGGGCGAAGCCCTGGCGACCCTGGTGGTCAACAAGATCCGGGGCACCTTCCGCAGCGTTGCAGTGAAGGCCCCCGGCTTCGGCGACCGCCGCAAGGCCATGATCTCCGACATCGCGATCCTCACCGGCGGCCAGACCATCTCCGAGGAGGTTGGTCTCAAGCTCGAGAACGCCACCCTCGACCTGCTCGGCCAGGCTCGCAAGGTAGTTGTGACCAAGGACGAGACCACCATCGTGGAGGGCGCCGGCTCGGCTGATGAGATCAAGGGCCGGGTCAACCAGATTCGGGGCGAGATCGACAAGAGCGACTCCGACTACGACAAGGAGAAGCTGCAGGAGCGCCTTGCCAAGCTGGCAGGCGGTGTTGCGGTCATCAAAGTGGGCGCCGCTACCGAGGTTGAGCTGAAGGAGAAGAAGCACCGCATCGAGGACGCAGTTCAGGCAACCAAGGCAGCCGTCGAGGAGGGCATCGTGCCCGGCGGAGGCGTCACGCTGGTCCTGGCCCAGGTGGCCCTGGAAAAGCTGGAGGCTGACCTGACCGGCGACGAGCTGGCCGGCGTTCAGATCGTCCGCAGGGCGCTCGGCGCTCCGCTTCGCCAGATCGCCATCAACGCCGGCCTGGAAGGCGGAGTGGTGGTCGAGAAGGTCTTGGGCCTCAAGACCGGCCACGGACTGAACGCAGCCACCGGCGAGTACGAGGACCTGATGAAGGCCGGTATCGTCGATCCGGCGAAGGTCACTCGTTCTGCTCTTCAGAATGCAGCGTCGATCGCGGCGCTGTTCCTGACCACTGAGGCGGTTGTCGTCGACAAGCCCGAGAAGAACGGCGCTGGCGGAATGCCGGGTGGCATGGGCGACGGCGGAGGAGGCATGGACTTCTAGTCCAAACAGTCCAAGGCGTCACGGTATCCCAGGGTTGGGGGACTCTGGGATACCGGCGCGTCTGGGGCTGGTGTGCAAGCGGCGTTGATAGGACCGAGGGGACCCCCACTCCTTTTCCAGGGCCGGATGGTTGAGTCCATCCGGCCTTTTGGTTTCCAGCCTGCTGAAGATTTCGCCGCCGAGGAGTGTTGGGCCCACACGGCCCGCAGCTGGATTTGGGTTTCCGGCTCCGGAGCGGGACTCTTATGGGAGCAGCGCGGCCGCCGTCGAGCGGGCCAGAAACTCTCGGTACTCGCCGACCGGCCATCCCCGCTCCAGTACCAGCAGCTTGTAGACCTCGGTGGAGTGAGGAAATGACGTACGGATTTGCCTATGAGGTTCCCGGCGACGAAGCGATGTATCGAAGGGTCAAGTCTGAGATCGGCGGCACGCCGCCTGCGGGTTTGGTGGTGCAGCTAGTGGTGAAGAACGGACGAGGCCTGCGGCACATCCAGGTCTGGGAGTCGAAGGAGCAGTGGGAGTAGTTCCGTGACGACAAGGTGCGGCCGGCGGTGAACAGGGTCCTGGCTGCAGTGGGGATTCCTGAACCGCCTCAGCCGGTCGAGGAGCCCTGGAGGTCGTCGACGTTTTGGGCCTGACGAGCTCCGTTTAGATCTTAGCCCGGTGAGAGACTGCGCCGGCCAGCTCGCCCAGCATGAAACAAGGGGATTTTGAGAGTCCTCCGTCCCCAGCGTCGTCAAGAGCGTGAGTGGCTTCCGAGATCAGCCGGCTGATCTCGGAAGCCACGGCATCAACGGCCCCCGAGTCCCGGATGGCCGTTCTCAGGGCGTGCAGGTCCATATCCGTGGTCCGAGGATTGCCCCAGATGGACTTGATCAGCTCGCGGCATTCAGGAGCCCCCACCGCCATGGCTCGGGCTATCAAAGCAGTCGGCTTGCCTCTCCGGATGTCGTTCTCGGCGTCCTTGCCGGTGGCGGCAGGATCGCCGAAGAGTCCCAGCAGGTCGTCGGCAAGCTGGAAGGCCTCGCCCAGGGGGCGCCCGTAAGCCTGCAGAGCCTCCTTGGCCTCCACCGAGCCGCCGCCGAGCGTGGCGCCCACCAGCAGCGGTCCCTCTACGCTGTAGCTGCCGGTCTTGAGCCGTGCGATCCGCGAGGTCAGCTCGACATCCTCACCCGCCGCTCCGCTATGGGTCAGGTCCAGGTACTGGCCGGCGATGGCGTCCAGGCGCATGGCCGAGAGCGGCCCGTAGGCCTGAACGAGAACCTCCTGCGGAAAGCCGGACTCAGCGAAAAGCAGGTCTGAGATCACCAGAGCGAGATCTCCGGCAAGGATCGCAAGGGACACTCCGTGGAGCTCGGCATCCGTTCCTCCTGCCGCCAGCCGCTCGTCCGCCAGCCTGCGGTGAATCGAAGGCTCTCCCCTCCTCATCGGCGAGCCATCCATGACGTCGTCGTGGATGATGGCGAAGCTGTGCAGGAGCTCGAGGCTCGCGGCGGCCTTCACGATCCGCGGGTCCGCGGCGTCGTTCTCCCCCCGCACCGCCGCGTATCCGAGGCAGCAGAGAAGCGGCCGGATGCGCCCCCCCTTGGGCAGAGTCGCCCGGATCACCTCTTCGACAATCGGCTCCGCAGAGCTGGCCGAGTAGCGCCCGCGGACCTCATCGAGGCAGGCCGCCAGAGCAGAGTCAATCTGCACTCTAAGAGTCGCGAGAAAGTTTGAGGGCGTCAAAGCGCCCTTTTTCGTGCTTCGGACGTGTTTATCAAAGGGGTCGTTCCACTGTATCTGCTACCATCCCCTGCGTGAGCTTTCGACCCCCACGCGCCGGCAGATCGAAGCACGTCCCGAGGTTCCTGGCATTCGCCGGGGTCCTTCTGTTGAGCGCGTGTTCGGCCGACTCGCCGATGAACTTCCTCAAGCCGGAAGGCCCCATCGCCAGGGAGGCCGACCGCCTGTGGGACATCACCTTCTTTATCTCAGTGGTCGTCTTCTTCCTCGTCGAGGGCGCTCTGGTGCTGATCCTGATCAAGTTCAGGGAGGGGGCGCGCCGGGGCGAGCCGAAGCAGGTTCACGGGCACACCAGGTTCGAGATTCTCTGGACGATCATCCCGGTGCTGCTCCTGGTCGGAGTTGCCTACATAACAGTTCCGGTGATCTTCACCCAAGCGCGTCAACCGGAAGGCGCTCTCAAGGTCGAGGTGATCGGCCACCAGTGGTGGTGGGAGTACAAGTACGAGAGCGGCGTGGTCACGGCCAACGATCTGCACATACCGACCGACCGTCCCGTACTCCTCGAGCTCAAGTCCGTGGATGTTATTCACAGCTACTGGATCCCCAAGCTGGCCGGCAAGCAGGACGTGGTGCCCGGCCGCATCAACCATTTGATCATCGAGGCCACGGAGCCCGGCACGTACCTGGGGCAGTGTGCCGAGTACTGCGGGCTGTCGCACGCCAACATGAGGGCGACGGCCGTGGCGCATGAGCCTGCGGACTTCGACACCTGGGTTCAGGAGCAGCTTGCCGATTCAGCCAACGACCCACTTGCTGCGGAGGGCCGGGAGCTTTTCCTCAATGGTAAGTTTGCCGATGACCAGCAGTGCGTCGCGTGCCACGCCGTCAAGGGTACCCCCGCCCAGGGCATCGTGGGGCCGAACCTTACGCACCTCGGGAGCCGGGAGCGCTTTGCCGGATCGATGTTCGACCGTACCGACGAGAACCTGGCGGCCTGGCTGGAAGATCCTCCGGCCCGCAAACCCGGATCGAGGATGCCCGATTTAGACTTGACCGATGATCAAATCACGGCTCTGGTTGCCTACCTACAGAGCCTGAAGTGATGGGAGAGCACCCATGTCTACCGTAGCTTCACCAACAACCCCGTGGTTTCTTCGACGTCCTCAGGCCAAAACCGGGCTCTGGAGCTGGCTTACCACCGTCGACCACAAGCGCATCGGCCTTCTCTACGGCTACACGGCTTTCATCTTCTTCATCCTGGGAGGCATCGAAGCGCTTCTGATCAGGGCCCAGCTTGCTACTCCCGATGGCACGGTCGTGGATGCGGACCTCTACAACCAGCTGTTCACCACCCACGGCGTGACCATGATCTTCCTGGTGGTGATGCCGATGGGGGCCGCCTTCTTCAACTACATGATCCCCCTCATGATCGGAGCTCGTGACGTCGCGTTCCCACGGCTCAACGCCCTCAGCTACTGGGCGTTCCTGTTCGGTGGCCTCTTCCTCTACTCCAGCTGGTTCATGGGCGGAGCGCCGGACGGAGGCTGGTTCGGCTACGCCCCTCTGACCTCCAACCCGGACTTTCTTCCCGGTGCTCACCGGCTCGACTTCTACGCTCTGGGTCTGCAGATTCTGGGTATCGCATCGATCGTTGCATCGGCCAACTTCATAGTCACCATCCTCAACATGAGGGCGCCGGGCATGAAGCTGCTGAGGATGCCGGTGTTCATCTGGATGTCGCTGGTGGTCAACTTCCTGCTGCTGTTTGCCATGCCGATCATCGCGGTCGCTCTTTTTATGATGACCTTCGACCGCAATTTTTCGACCTTGTTCTTCGACTCCGCCGGCGGGGGTGATCCGATCCTCTGGCAACACCTTTTCTGGCTTTTCGGCCATCCGGAGGTCTATATCTTGATCCTGCCGGCGATGGGAATCGTGTCCGAGATCCTGCCCGTCTTCTCCCGCAAGCCCCTCTTCGGTTACAGCTTCGTCGTTCTCTCCGGAGCGGCCATCGGATTTATGGGTTGGGGGGTGTGGGCCCACCACATGTTCACGGTGGGCCTGGGACCGGCGGCCAACGCGGCGTTTGCGGTGTCGACGATGTTCATTGCCGTTCCCACCGGTGTGAAGATCTTCAACTGGATGGCCACCTTGGCGGGAGGATCGCTGAGGTTCAAGACTCCCATGCTTTTTTCGCTGGGCTTCATCGCGATGTTCATCATCGGAGGCCTCTCGGGCGTCACCCACTCCATCGTGCCCCACGACGCCCAGCAGCAGGACACCTACTACATCGTGGCCCACTTCCACTACGTCCTTTTCGGGGGCGCCATCTTCGGGCTGTTCGGCGGCATCTACTACTGGTTCCCCAAGATCTTCGGCCGCCTGTTGGACGAGAGGAAGGGTAAGGTCCACTTCTGGCTCATGCTCATAGGCTTCAACCTGGCCTTCGGCCCCATGCACATCCTGGGCCTCAAGGGCATGCCCCGCAGGTACTACCACTACCAGAGCGGGCTCGGTTGGGAGCTGTGGAACATGGTGGCGACCATCGGAGCATTCATAATCGCTCTATCGGTGCTGGTGTTCATCTTCAACTTCGCCCAAAGCCGCAAGAAGGGCGAAGTTGCTTCCGAAGACCCATGGGACGGAAGAACGCTTGAGTGGTCGATCCCATCGCCGCCACCCGAGTACAACTTCAAAGATGTTCCGCTGGTCGAAGATCGGGACGACTTCTGGCATCGCAAGTACAAGGAGGATCAGAAGGGGAGGCCGATCCCGGTTCCAGCAGGCGGTTCCGAGGAGCACAGCTCCGAGGACCACGGCGATGAGGGGCACGGAATCCATCTGCCATCGCCTTCCTTCTACCCGTTGATCGCGGCCCTGGGCCTGCCGGTCATGGCCTATGCGGTGATCTGGAACTCGTGGCCGCTGGGAATCATCGGTGCGGTTGTGGCTCTCTCGGGCTTCTACGGTTGGGTCCTCGAGCCCGCGGCGGCTGAGCACTGATGAGTGACACCGCGGTAGTCGAAACGGAGCACGGCCACGAGGCCCACCAGACCTACACGGGTCTGGACAACGTCAAGCTGGCGATGTGGGCGTTCCTGGGGTCGGAGTGCCTGTTCTTCGGAGCTTTGATCTCGGCGCACCTGCTCTACCGGAACCGCACCGGCGACGGACCGACTCGCCAGGAGGTCTACGACATCCCCTACACCTCGGTGAGCTCGTTCGTGTTGTTGATGAGCTCGCTGACTATGGTCCTCGCTCTGGCCGCCATCCAGAAGGGAGACCAGCGCAAGCTGCGCATCTGGCTGATGGCGACCGCGATGCTGGGCGCAAGCTTCATCGGCGGCCAGGTCTACGAGTTCACCACCTTCGTACAGGAGGGATTGACGCTGCAAACCAGCCCGTTCGGCTCGAGCTTCTTCGTTCTGACCGGGTTTCACGGCGCGCACGTGACCATCGGAATTCTGATGCTGCTATCGCTCTTCGCGATGTCCAAAATAGGCCGGCTCCCCCCCTCTGATGCCAACAAGGTGGAGATGATCGGTCTGTACTGGCACTTCGTCGACATCGTCTGGATCGTCATCTTCACGATCGTTTACCTGTTCCCCTGATCGAGGCCGGAGACCAATGACCGAAGAACACGCTCATCCCGACGAAATCAAATATCTGAAGGTTGCGGCCATCCTGGCCATCATCACCGCGGGCGAGGTGGGCGTGATCTACGTTTCCGCCTTTAGGGATTTTTGGAGGCCGCTCCTCGGAGCCA
>JBBDRH010000222.1:0-6918 GCA_040905645.1 Actinomycetota bacterium | reverse complement strand
GGCGCGAGCTCAGATGCGTGATCGCCACGGCCAGCGCGTCGGCGGCATCCGCCGAGTCCGGCATCTGGGGGCCGCCGAGCAGCCGGTCCACCATGAACTGGACCTGCTGCTTGGTCGCGACGCCGTTGCCCACCACGGCCATCTTGACCTGCAGGGGGGTGTACTCGTGAACCTCGGTGCCCGACTGTGCCGCAATCAGCAGCCCTACGCCACTGGCCTGAATCGCCGGCACTGCAGAGGATGCGTTGGCGCTAAAAAAAAGCCGCTCTGCTGCAACCACGTCCGGCCTCCACTCCCGCATCACTGCGGTGAGCTGATCGTACAGGCTCCTAAGCCTGGCGGAAGTGGTCTGCCCGGTCGAAGTTCTCAGCGTGCCGCAAGCCAGCGGCCGAAGCTTGCCCCCGGTCTCCTCGACCACGCCGAATCCCAAGCGGGTGAGGCCGGGGTCGATGCCCAGGACCCTCAGCGGTAGGTTGTCTACCCTCATCGTTCTCCCCAAATCGAACAGATGTTTGGTAGATGATACAAACCCCCGCCGACCAAATTGAGGATTTCTTCAGGATCCGGCCTAAACCCGCGCCCTCAGTGCCACTGTGGCGAACCCAAGCTCGTCAACGAGCCTGTGCAGTCCTTCCGTCCCGTTCACCTCGCCCCGGGCTGCGGCTTCTTCCAGGGCGCCACATGCCGAGGCCACGCCATTGGCGCCCATCGTGGCTGAAGCCCCCTTCAAGCTGTGGGCCACCTGTCTAACAGCCGGTGGGTCGCCCCGCGCCACCGCGTCCCGCAGCTCTGCAATCTCGGCTGTGCTTTGGGCCAGGTAGTGCTTAACGAGCTTGTCGAGGAAGTCCGGATCGTCGGGAGCCAGCTGGCGGAGGGCGTCGAACTTAGCGGCATCGAGGACGCCGTCGGAGGAGTCCGGACCGGGGTGAAGGTTACCGTTAGGTCCGCTGAGACTGCTCTGGTCGGGGACAGGCTGACCCCCGCCGATCCACCGGTTCAGCATTTTTTCAATCTCTCGGTGCTTCACCGGCTTCGACAGGTAATCGTCCATTCCGGCGGCGATGCATTTCCCCCTGTCTTCGACCAGGGCTCCGGCAGTCATGGCGATGATGGGAATGTGGCTACCATCCATTTCTCGGCGGCGGATCTCGGCCGTGGCCTGGAAGCCGTCCATCTCGGGCATATGACAATCCATCAGCACGGCGTCGTAGCTGCCTCGTTCCAAGGCCTCGAGGGCCTCGAGCCCGTTGCCTGCGACGTCGGAGGTATATCCCAGCCTGGCCACCATCCCCACCGCCACCTCCTGGTTGATTGTGTTGTCCTCCACGATGAGCAGCGAGCCCCGGGATCCAAACTCTGAGGGTGGGTATGTGGTGAGGTCGCCGACAGTGCCCGCCAAGGCTGGCGACATCGCCAGCACGAGGGTGTCGTAGAGCTTCGACAGGCGAACCGGTTTGGTGAGGTGGCCCACAAAGCCGGCCTCCGCCGCGGCCTCCGCCTCCGCCCAAGTGGAGCTCAGGAGCAGCAGACGAACAGCGGCAAGCTCGGGGTCAGAGCGCAAGATGCCGGCCAGAGTTAGGCCGTCTACTTCGGGCATGCCCATATCGAGCACGGCCATGTCGTAGGACCTGGTCTCAGCAGCGGCCTTCCGTATCGTCTCCAGCGCCTCATCGGCGCCGGCAGCGACGTCGGCTGTGATTCCCCAAGCTCGCATTTGAGAGGCCAGAACCAGGCGGCTCGTCTCATTGTCGTCGACTACCAGAACCCGTAGGCCTTCCAGGGAATGAGCAGGGCGATTCTGTGAGGCAGTTGGCACTGAGGCCTGGGAAAGAGGCAGGCGGAGCCAGAAGGCACTTCCTCCGCCGGACCGGCTCTCCACACCGACGGTGCCACCCATCGCCTCGGCCAGCCGCCGGCATATGGCCAGGCCCAGACCGGTCCCCCCGTGCCTGCGGGTGGTGGAGGCATCGGCCTGGGAAAACGGCTCAAAGATCTTCTCGGTTGCGGAGGGATCGACTCCTACTCCGGTGTCGGCCACCTCGAAGCGAACCAACACATGCTCGGATGTTGGCTCCTCGGCAAGGTTGGCCTGAAGCACCACTTCGCCCGCCTCGGTGAACTTGACCGCGTTGTTGGCGAAGTTGAGCAGGATCTGTCGAAGGCGGCCGACGTCACCCCTGAGCGCGGTGGGCAAACCAGGGTGGCAGTAGGCCACCAGCTCGAGGCCCTTGGCTCGCACCGACTCGGCGACCAGGGATCCGACCTCCTCGACAGCGTGGGAAAGATCGAAGTCCACCGTCTCGAGCTCGAGTTTGCCGGCCTCGATCTTCGAGAAGTCCAGGATGTCGTTGATGATGCTGAGAAGAGCTTCTCCCGAGGCCCTCACGCCTTGAGCGTAGCGGAGCTGGTTCTCGGTCAGGTTGCTGTCAAGAAGCAACCCGGTTAGTCCGATGACACCGTTCATCGGGGTGCGGATCTCATGGCTCATGGTGGCCAGGAAATCAGATTTCGCCCGAGATGCCTCAAGTGCCTGATCACGAGCGTGAGTCAGCTCCTCCTCGGCCGCCCGGGCGTCCGTGATGTCCTGGCACGTTCCGACCAAAGTCACGACCTTGCCCTGCTTGTCTCGCTTGACGTCGCCACGGCCCGAGAGCCACCTGATCGAGCCATCGGCAATAACGGCCCGGAATTCGACGGCGAAAGCGCCGCCCTTCTCGACGGCGGCGGACAGTATGCCCTCGACTGTGATCCGGTCCTCTGGGTGCACCAGCGCCATAAACCCTTCGTAGCTTGGGGTCCAGTCACGCGAGCGGCCGAAAAGGCGGGGCAACTCTTCGGATGCACGCATGGTCCCGGTGCCCAGCTCCCATTCCCAGCTGCCCAGCCGGGCGAGCTTCTGGGCCTCGGCGAGCTTGGCCGCCCGGTCCACGGCATCCCGTTGAAGAGACTCGTTGAGCTTCCAGGTGGCGATGCCGGCGACGCTCATAGCCAGAATAAAGCCACCGTGGATGGCGGCCCAGGTCCACGGATGCTCCCATGCCGCCGGGTGGTTGTAGACATCTTGTGGCGCCAGCACGCCCACGATCCCGTGGTGCAGGACAACCCAGCCGATGGCAAACAGGAACGGCAACCAATCCTGGTACAGGACGATGACACCGACCATGACGAAGAAGTGGAAGTGGGCCTCGATCACTCCTCCGGAAAGGTGGACGAGCACCGCGGATGCCGTCATCAGTCCCACCGAGGCGAAGACGATACTCACCCTGCGCCGTAGCCGGGTGCGCTGAGCCGCAAGAGCCGGAAGGGCCACCAGGGTTGCCTCGAACAGGCCGTGTCTCCAATCTTTGCCACGCACCAGGGCGAAGAGGAAGAGGGCCGGCACGTGCAGCCAAAGAAGAATCAAGATGCCTCGGTGCCGCTGGTGAAACACGGCATCGGATAAGGTGCCGCCCTTTGGAAGCATGCCACGGAGTCGCTGGACGATCGGCTTGGTCGGGTGGGCTCGAGGTCGTCGCAAAGAAGCTACCGACCGTTTACTGCTGAGCCTGGAACGAAAGAACTAAATCGGGCGGGCCAAAACACAGCCGCTGTCGGTGGGAATTCTTCACCTTCGTCATGTCACTTACCGCTCAGCTTCGCCGGATTCTCGGCTAAGCCCACTGGACAATTCTACCTGACCTGCCTCTGCTGTGCTGTCGCCACCGTCTGAACGCGGGTTCCGAACCGCCGGTTTCGGGTCGCTCATCGCGTTTGCTGTTGAAATCTAAGCGTTCAGCTCCGCCATCAGCTCGTCGGGGATGTCGAAGTTGGAGTAGACCTCCTGGACATCGTCGGCGTCGTCCAGGGCCTCCAGCAGCTTGAGGACCTTCTCGGCGCCCTCCTTGTCCAGGGACATGGTTGAGTTCGCCTCCATCGAGATTCGGGCGTCCTCCGGGGTGATTCCCGCCTCGGCGAGCGCGGTGCGCAGCTTCTGGAGCTCGCTCGGGGCACACACCACGGTGAAGTATTCACCGTCCTGGGTGATATCGTCGGCGCCCGCCTCGAGGGCCACCGCCATCAGGTCCTCCTCCGTCGTCTGGGCCGCCGGCACCAGAACCACGCCCTTCTTGGTGAACATCCAGGCAACCGAGCCGGGGTCCCCCAATGTCCCCCCGTTCTTGGTGAAAATTCGCCTGACGTCGGCGGCGGCGCGGTTGCGGTTGTCGGTCAGGACCTCCAGCAGAAGAGCGACACCTCCCGGCGCGTAGCCCTCGTAGACGAGAGTTTCGTACTTGACCCCTTCGATCTCACCGGTGCCACGCTTGATGGCTCGCTCGATGGTTTCGTTGGGCATGCTGATGTCCCTGGCCCGCGAGATGGCGTCGGCCAGCGTCGGGTTGGCGTCGGGGTTGCCGCCGCCGTCGCGTGCTGCGACCTCCACCATACGAATGGTCTTGGCAAAGAGCTTGCCGCGCCGGGCATCCTTGACCGCCTTCTGATGTTTGGTGGTTGCCCACTTCGAGTGGCCGCTCATGCCGCTCCCTCACAAACCGTTTCAACGAAGTATTGGTGCAGCCTCTGCTCCCCCGCCAGCTCGGGATGAAAGGTGGACAAAAGCGCCTTCCCGGCACGGACCAGGACCGGCCGGCCTGCCCACTCGGCCATTACCGTCGCAGGGCCGGCGTCGGTTATGACCGGCGCTCTGATGAAGATGCCCCTGACGGTGGCGCCCAGCTCCTCAACCTCGAGATCGGCTTCGAAGGACTCCCGCTGCCGCCCGTACGCGTTGCGTTCGAGCTCCAGCGGAACCACTCCCAGGGTCCTCTCCCCGTCCGACACCCGGTCGGCCAGGACGATCGCTCCGGCGCAGGTCCCAAACACCCCCATCCCGTCCCCGATGCGCTTGACCAGCGGGTCGCGCATCTCGCAAAAGTCGATGAGCTTCAGCATGGTGGTCGAGTCGCCGCCCGGGATGATCAGAGAGTCGACTTTCTCCAGGTCTTCGCACGACCGCACGGTGAGCGATGGGTAACCGCAGGACCTCAGGATCTCCAGATGCTCGGCGAAATCGCCCTGGAGCGCAAGGACCCCTACCATCCCCTCGGCGCCAGCAGCTTGTCGGCAGGCACATCCCTCAAATCGAGACCCCTCATCGGCTCTCCCAGCCCCCGGGAGACCTTCGCCAGGACATCCGGATCGTTGAAGTAGGTGGTGGCTTCCACTATCGCCCGCGCCATGCGTGCCGGGTCCTCGCTCTTGAAGATGCCGGAGCCGACGAACACCCCTTCGGCACCCAGCTGGAGGACGAGCGCTGCGTCCGCCGGAGTTGCCACCCCGCCGGCGCAGAACAGGACCACGGGCAGCTTGCCGGTCTCGGCTACCTCCCTGACCAGCTCGAAGGGAGCACCGAGGTCCTTGGCGTGGGTCATGAGCTGCTCGCCGGGCACGACGCTGAGCCGCCTGATCTCATCGGTGATCGACCTGAGATGCCGCACCGCCTCAACCACATTTCCGGTGCCTGCCTCTCCTTTGGATCGGATCATCGCGGCACCCTCGCCTATGCGGCGCAGCGCCTCGCCCAGGTTGGTGGCTCCGCACACAAACGGGACCGTGAAGTTCCACTTGTCGATGTGGAAGCTCTCGTCGGCGGGCGTCAGGACCTCCGACTCGTCGATGAAGTCGACTCCGAGTGACTGAAGGATCTGGGCCTCCGCGAAGTGGCCGATTCGGGCCTTGGCCATTACCGGAATGGTGACCGCGGTCATGATCTCCGCGATCTTGTTGGGGTCCGCCATGCGAGCCACGCCCCCGTCACGCCGGATGTCCGCAGGGACCCGCTCCAGTGCCATCACCGCGCAGGCGCCCGCCTCCTCGGCGATCCTGGCTTCCTCGGCGGTGGTGACGTCCATGATCACGCCGCCCTTCAGCATCTCCGCAAGACCCCGCTTGACGCGGGCAGTCCCTCGCTCAACCACGTTTATCGACCCCTGTCAGGTGGGACGGGTGTCCCTCAGAAGATAGGTTAACTCCCCTGACGGTGGTACGGGGCGCCTTTAGAGGAAGCTCCGAGGGCCACCGTTGGAGTAGCCTCGTCGCGGAGGAGTCTTCTGGAGCTCGAACCATACGGTGGTGGGAAGGTTGTCATTGACTCCCCACCGATGCGAAAGCTGTTCCACCATGTACAGGCCCCATCCGCCCACCCGGCCCAGCGCACCTTTCGGGGGCCGGAAGCTGAAGCCGGCGCCGGGGTCCACCACGTCGATCTTGACCCCGTTGGTAAAGGTGGCGATCTTGAGCTCGATGTAGCTGTCCGGTTCCAGCTGAGCATGCCTTACGCTGTTGGTCACCAGCTCGCTCACCAGCAGCAGAGATGTCTCCATCAGCTCCGCGTAGTCGTCCTGAAGCATGTTCTGGGCCAAGAGCCTGGCCTGCCCGGGTGCTTCCGGCGTAGCAGGAATCCGAAAGACCACCTTGGTTCCACCATTCCTTGGGCGCTTGGTGGTTGTTTTCTCCATCGTCAGGCGGTGGGTTCGCTCGCACTCTCGGGAGCCTGTTCGGCCTCAACCGGGGCACGGTCCACGAACTCCAGCCGCTCCTGCATTCCGGTCACCCTGAAGACGCGCTGGACGCTTTCCCTTCCCGGCACGAGAACCAGCCGGGACAGGGCCTTCTTGGCGCGCTCGCTTGCCTGGAGGATGAGTCTGAGCCCGGTCGAGTCCATAAAACCCAGCCCGGAAAGATCCAGGTAGAGCGTTGACGGCCTGTCTTTCTCAATTGCAAGCAGCGCCTGCTGAAGGACCTCGGCAGATGCCAGATCCAGGTCCCCAGCCATTTTCACCAGCACGGTTCCGTCTGCGTTGGCCCGGCTGGTCACATCGAGAAGGCTCAATTGAGAACTCGCAAAGCCACTATCGCCAGATCGTCCGCCCATCGGGCAGG
>JBBDRH010000221.1:1722-6971 GCA_040905645.1 Actinomycetota bacterium | reverse complement strand
CGTCTCTTCGGCGCTGCTGGCGCCGCTGGTGTTCGTGGTCACCTTTCTGCTCAGGCCCCGGGTGACCCGAAACAGGCTCATGATCTGGGCGATAGGCGCGCCGACCATCCTCTACACTTTTCACAACTGGGACCTGCTCGCCACCTGCGCGGCGGTGTGGGGACTGGTGAGCCTCGACCGATCCCGGAACGCCAGGGGCGGCTCTGCGCTGGCGATCGGAGCCAGCGCAAAGCTGTTCCCGATTTTCTTGCTGCCCGGCGCGGTGCTCTCCCGATGGGCTGCCCGTGACCGTGGGGGAGCCCGCAGGCTGGTCCTGGCTTTCCTGGCCACCTACGCCGTGATCAACGTGCCATGGATCCTGGTTTCCGGTGGCATGCCCCGCTTCGCTGCATCGGCCTTCCCGGGAGTGCAGCTGAGGGAGGCGGGAGTGAACGGCTGGCTCGAGGTGTGGACGTTTCACGCCGACCGCTATCCCGACTACTGGACCGTCTGGTACTGGATAGCCAAGTACGGCCGAAAGATAAGCCCCGGCACTTGGTGGGACGTCGGGTTCACCGGTTACCGCGACTTCGTGAACGTGGCGAGCTTCCTCCTGTTTGCCCTCGGGGCCGCCTGGTTGCTCTGGCGGGGGTGGAGGCGACGTGGCGAGCCGCAGGGGTACCCGGTGGCGGCGGTGGGGCTCGGGGTGGTGGCGCTCTTCCTGCTCACCTCCAAGGTGTACTCGCCGCAGTACGCCCTCTGGGCGGCGCCTCTGCTGACGATGCTCACCGTCCCATGGCGTTATGTCATTGCCTACCTCGGCGCCGAGGTGGCGGTGCTCGTCGCCGGCTTCAACTGGTTCACGGTCATCGACCAGCCGGACCCTGCCTGGCTGGGAGCGCTCGAAGCGTTCGTGTTGCTTCGAGCTCTCACTCTGGTGCTGCTGCTCGGAAGCTGCCTGCGGGCGACCCGGTTGTACCCCGCGACCATCGAGTCGTAGTGCCCTGGCCGGCGCAGAGACCTTTCCAAAGATTTATTCGCGCATTCACACGGTTTCTTCGCGATCAGAGGTTTCTTGTCGGTGCCTGCCTATACATTGATCTCGATGGACGCTTCAACCAGGCACTGTTACCATGCGACGGCAAGACGTAGAACTACCTGCCCCCGTCGAGGAGTTTTCTCAGCCAGGGGGCCTTCCGGGAAATCCGGATGTCCATAGGAGATAGGCACATATGCGCAACTACGAAGCTGTAGTCGTCGTCGACCCGAGACTGGAAGAAGCTGGTATTCAGCAGGCGGTCGATAAGTTCACCAAGGTCATCGCGACCCGAGGTGTGGTGTCAAAACTCGATCAGTGGGGCCGGCGACGGCTCGCTTACGAGATCAACCACCTCAAGGAGGGCCACTACGTCGTGGCCGGTTTCCAGGCCGAGTCCGACCTTATTGAAGAGCTCGACCGCACCTTAAGAATCGGGGAGGAGTACATCCGGCACAAGATAGTCCGGGTGCCCTAGACGGAAGGGGCAAACCCTTCAGGAGGTGCATTATGTCCAACACCGTAACCGTGGTCGGGAACCTGACCAGAGAGCCCGAGTTGAGGTACACGCCCTCGGGAGCAGCGGTCGTCAAGTTCGGCTTGGCGGTGAACCGCTCCTACAACAACCGCAACGGCGAGAAGGTGGAGCAAACAGACTTTTTCGATGTGACTGCATGGCGTGAGCTGGGCGAAAACATCGCGGAGTCCCTCGGTGTGGGGACCCGCGTGATCGTGACCGGCCGTTTGCAGCAGGATCGCTGGGAGAACGAGGGCGGAGAGAAGCGCTCCAAGATCTTTCTCGTGGCCGACGAGGTGGGGCCCTCGCTCAGGTGGGCCACCGCCCAGGTAACCAAGACCACCCGGGGTGGACCTGGCGAGTGGAGCAGCAGCCAGGGGTCCTCGGGAGAACACGTTGATGAGGAGGTACCAACTGGGGCGTAGAGACTCCCGGAGCTCCAACTCCGACACAAGGGGAGCAAAAGGCGACAAGAAGTCGGGCAGGCCGCAGCGTAAGAAGGTCTGTCACTTCTGCAAGGAGAAGATCGAGTACATCGACTTCAAGGATGTCGCGACCATTCGTAAGTTCGTTTCCGACCGCGGGAAGATTCGTGCCCGGCGGGTGACCGGGACGTGTGTCCGGCATCAGCACGAGGTGGCTACCGCGGTGAAGAACGCACGGGAGGTGGCGCTCTTGCCATACGTGGTCAGATGAAGGTTGTCCTGAACACCGACATGAGCAACCTCGGCCGAAAAGGCGACATCGTAGAGGTCGCACCCGGCTACGCTCGCAACTACCTGCTGCCGACGAACAGAGCGTTCTCGGCATCCAAAGGCGCCTTGAAGCAGGCTGTAACCTTGCAGCGGTCGCGGGCCCAGCAGGAAGAGAGGGAAAAGGAGGTGTGGAAGGCCCTGTCCTCCCGTATCTCCACGGCCAAGCTGGAGACGGTGGCCAAAGCCGGAGCCGAAGGTCAACTTTTCGGCTCGGTGACCACCTCCGACATCAGCCATCTGCTCACGACCGCCCTGGACGAGGAAATCGACAGGCGCAAGATAACGGTCGCCGAACCCATCAAATCGGTGGGCGTGCACACCTACAAGGTCCACCTTCACGCGGAGGTAGTCGCGGAAGGAACCATCGAGGTGAAGGCGGAGGAAGAGCCCGAAGAGTAGGCACCCTCCGACCATATAGATCCCGTGAGCCCGCAAGGGCTCATCGGCGCGTTGCTAAATTCGATCATCCAGGTGCTTCCGAGGCCACTCCTCGAACAACACTAAGTTCTTCACGTTGTTGACTCTGCCTTCCCGAACCCCATATATTGCGGCGTCTGTTAGTCCAACTACTAGATGTTGTGGGTATGTTGCGGAAAGGGGTGTTTGCAACCTGTGAATCCAACTCTTCTTGTTGTGGAAACCGTATTGAGATTTCTGTGGATTTGACTCTCCACATGGGCGTGCTCGCACCCCGCGCGTTCTGTATACTAACGAACACATGTTCGATACAAAGCCGGTGGTAACCCGGCTGGGGAGCAGGCCCGTAAATCTCGAGGGGGCCGGGGCGGCACATGTTCCGCCCTACAACCTCGAAGCCGAGGAGTCGGTTCTGGGCGCCTGCCTGCTGTCACGTGAGGCGATGGCCAACGTTCTGGAGGTAATCAGGTCCGACGACTTCTACAAGCCCGCCCACACCGAGATGTTCAACGCCATGCTGGAACTCTACGGGAGGGGCGAGCCCATCGATGCGGTGACCCTTGCCGAGGAGCTGCGTCGGAGAGGAACCCTGGAGCCTCTGGGGGGCAAGCCCTACATCTTCACCCTGGTTCAGACGGTGCCCACCGCCGGCTCGGCAGTTCACTACGCCCGGATCGTCGAGGAGAATGCGCTGCTGCGCAGGCTGATCGACGCTGCCCACAACATCTCGGAGGTGGCCTACGCGGTCCCCGAGGACGTCGAGGCCGCCATCGACTACTCCGAGGACCTCATCTACAAGGTTGCCCAGCGCCGGGATTCTCAGGATTTTCAGCCCCTGAGAGACCTGCTCACCGAGAACATGGAGATAGTCGAAAAGCTCTACGAGAAGGGCTCGTCGATCACCGGTCTGCCTTCCGGATTCACGGAGCTGGACAACATAACTGCCGGCCTGCAGTCGTCCAACCTCGTGGTGATCGCCGCCCGTCCCGCGATGGGAAAGTCCGCGTTTGCCGTCTCGATAGCTCAGCACGTGGCGGTCGATCAGAACACCCCGGTCGTGATATTCTCGCTCGAGATGTCCAAGTCCGAGCAGGTCCAGAGGTTGATGTGCTCGGAAGCAAGGGTCGACTCCAACCGGCTGCGGCGTGGGCAGCTTCAGGACGCCGACTGGCCCAAGCTGTCGCACGCTCTCGGCCGTCTGGCAGAAGCTCCGATCTTCATCGACGACAGCGCCAGCGTCACGATCATGGAGATGAGGGCAAAATGCAGGCGTTTGAAGGCCAAACACGGCCTGGGGCTGGTGATCGTCGACTACCTGCAGCTCATGCAGCCGGCCACCGCCAACCGCCGGAGCGACAACCGCGTTCAGGAGGTGGCCGACATCTCCCGCTCGCTCAAGATCCTCGCGCGGGAGCTGGACCTTCCGGTGATCGCGGTGAGCCAGTTATCGCGCAACGTGGAGCACCGGACGGACAAGCGGCCGATGCTTGCCGACCTGAGGGACTCGGGCAGCATCGAGCAGGACGCCGACATCGTGATCTTCATATACCGGGATGAGGTCTACAACCCCGACTCGCCCCAGAAGGGGATCGCCGAGATCCACATCGCCAAACACCGCAGCGGCCCGATCGGAAAGGTGGATCTGGCTTTCCTCCAGCACTACACGAAGTTCGCCAACCTGGCGAGGAGCCTGTAGCGGGTTCCGGCTGGTTCACCTGGAACGTAGCCGCCTGACCCGACTTCGCTTCAGGGGACTCCCTCCGCACGAGAAACCGTCCCACTGTGCCATGAAATCGGGGTCAAGAAACTGACGATCCTGAAAGAATTTCGATCCATGGTTGGCTCGTGCCTGGTAGTGGTGACCGGTCCACCTGCCGGCGGCAAGACGATGCTGGCGCGCCGGCTCGCGCCGGCTCTCAACCTCCCTGTGATCAGCAAGGACGATCTGAAGGTCATCCTCTACGACACTCTGGGATGGGGAGGCCGTGAGCGGGATCGCAAGGTGAGCGATGCGGCCTATGCGCTGATGTACCACCTGGCCGAGATCGAGATGCGGGCGGGGCGCTCCCTGATGCTAGAGTCCAACTTTCGCAGCGAGGCGGGTCAGAGAATTGCTGCGCTTCAGAAGCAGTACGGCTATCGACTGATCCAGATCCGCTGCTGGGCTTCCCGCGAGGTACTGGTGAGACGTCTGAAGGCCAGGGCGGACTGCGGGGAGCGGCATCCCGGACATGCGGACCGGGAGACGCTGGAAAGCGAGCTGGAAGGACTGCTGGCCTCGGGCTCCAGGCTCTCGCTCGACGGGCCCATTGTCGAGGTCGAAACCACCGATCCCGAAGAGATCGATGAGCGCTCGCTTCTGACGACGGTTGCGCGCTTGATGGGATGAGCTCTTATCGGTCTGCGGGGTCGAGCGCAAAAAAAAGCAACAAATAGCTGGCTGAACCGGGCCGAGGCTTCATCGGTCCGCGGTGACGAGCGTCGGGGATGAAAAAGCAACAAATAGCTGGCTGAACCGGGCCGAGGCTTCATCGGTCCGCGGTGA
>JBBDRH010000221.1:0-1622 GCA_040905645.1 Actinomycetota bacterium | reverse complement strand
ATGAAAAAGCAACAAATAGCTGGCTGAACCGGGCCGAGGCTTCATCGGTCCGCGGGGGGGCGGGGATCATGACCTCACCTCGGCCCGGTTCTTGCCAGACGATTTGTTGCTCCCCATATATCGGCATGATCGTTGCCACACTTAAGCCCAACTTGGCAGAGGTGCGAATCTTTCTGCTTGCAGGAACTTTTGACCCTTGCCTGCCGTCCAACGGCCATCGAGACTTACCAGGGCTGGTGGACAGCCATTCTGAGGAGGATGAAGTAATGAGCAAGCGTTTGGTGGCTCTGATCATGCTGGTGCTGCTGGCCGGACTGGGCGTAGCGTGTGGCGCCAGGGACGAAGCGTCCACAGCCGAAACATCGGTTGCCGATGAGGACGCCGTCGGAGAAAAGGTGCAGGGAATCGCTGCTCCGCGCCCGCCCGCCATGGAATCTGGTGGAAACGGGGGAGGCGGGGGAGCCGCCGGAGGCTCGGGAGCCAACGCAGGCGCCACCACCGGCGGCGGCGAGCGGGAGTCGGTCGACCTTGCCCAGGCTCCCGACGTGGGTGTGCCGCCGCTCCCCGAGGTGATTCCCGGGTCCAACAAAGTGATCAAGAACATCAACCTCCAGATTCGCATCGACAAGGGCGAGTTCCAGCGCCAGTTTTCCAGGGCGAGCACCGTCGCCGAGCAGTTCCAGGGCTTCATCAGTGGATCCCAGGTCAGCCGGACCGAAGAAGGAGAGCTGTCCTCCGGGCTGCTGACCATTCGGGTCCCGTCAGATCGCTTCGAGCAGGCCGTGGCTCGCCTGAAGGAGCTGGGCGAGGTCACCGGCGAGGACCGCAGCGGCCAGGACGTCAGCAGGGAGTTCGTAGATCTCGAGGCTCGACTGAAGCACGCCCAGACCGAGGAGGCCTTCTACCTGAAGCTCATGGGTGAGGCCGAGACCGTGGCGGACATGATCCAGGTGCAGAGCCAGCTCTCGGGGGTTCAGCTGCGAATCGAGGAGATACAAGGGCAGCTGCAGTACCTGAAGGACCAGACCTCCTACTCCACGATCACTGCAAACATCTTCGAGCCCGGCGCCGCGATGCTGGGTGAGCCGAAGCCCCTAACCAAGGCGTGGCAGGAAGCGGTCAACGGGTTCCAGTCGGTGATCAGCGGGGTCGTGGTAGGACTGGGATGGCTAGCACCATTTGCCTTGATCGGGCTGATTGGATTGGCCGTCTACCGCCTCTCGCGGCGGCCGAAGACCAAGCCGGTCCAGGAGCCAAAGCCGGAGCCATCGGTGTAGGACGAGCGGGTGAGGAGAATCGAACTCCCGCCTGAAGCTTGGGAAGCTTCCGTTCTGCCATTGAACTACACCCGCACGGGACGGCTACACTCCTCGCTTCGCTCGTCGGTAGACCGGAAACGGCAAGGCTCGGATTCGCTCGCTACGCTCGCTCAGTTTAGTCCATCGGAATCTTCTCTGGGGGCCGTGCCCGGCCGGACCCCTTACCCACGGTGCCCGGCAGAATCTTCTCAGGGGGCCGTGCCCTAGAGGCCGGACCCCTACCCACGGGGCCCGGCGGTTTAGAATCCGGCGATGGTGCGTCCTGAAAGCTGTGTTGAGCCAGCGGGTGAGAGTCCCGTCCGG
>JBBDRH010000220.1:0-1180 GCA_040905645.1 Actinomycetota bacterium | reverse complement strand
GGGCGAGCCAGTTCTCCTGCTCCGTGGCGAAAACCTCAAAGTAGCGCCAGGTCTCCCGCGCGAGGCTACGGAGAAAAGTGCGCTGAGTGCCGCTCAGGGGTGTCTGGTCCTCTTTGGTCGGTCGGCTGATCGACCAGGCGATCAGCGGAGAGGCAAACCAAAGCAGAAGGATGAAGCCGCTCGTAACCAGCTCCGCCGGATGGCTCCACGCAAGGGCAGCGAAAAGGGCGAGGGCAAAAACCGGTGCAATCCACATCTCGCGCAGGAAGTCGCCCGCTGTGGTGCAGCGGTTTCGCTTCGCATAGCGTGAGGTGTGCCAGAGCAGCAGTCCGCGTCGGGTGAAGGGCATGCGCCCCGCCGAAACGAGGATGGCATTGAGATGAATCGCGGCCCGGTAAGGGAGCGCCGCCAGCGCAAGACCCGCTTCGGCCAGTCGCCTTCCCAGTCCTTGCAGGGTAGTCCCGCCATGCTGCCCCCAGTCCCGGTCACGGGGTTTTTTGAGCAGATCGATGCAGGAAGAAACGAGGATGGGCAAGAGAATCAGAATCAGCGCAAACCCGGTCCAAAATCCGGGCGGATCGGGCCTAAGCAACCAGCCGCCGACGAGGAGGGCAAGCAGGGCCGGGGGGACCAGGCTTCGTCTCAGGTTATCAAAAATCTTCCACCACCCGAGGGGCGTGAGGGTATTGGGAACGCGTTGGTGTTTTGCTCCGAGGACGCGCGGAAAGAGCCAGCCGGCAATC
Source organism: Actinomycetota bacterium (assembly GCA_040905645.1). Classification (GTDB taxonomy): domain Bacteria; phylum Actinomycetota; class CADDZG01; order JAHWKV01; family JAHWKV01; genus JBBDRH01. The sequence goes on along the minus strand of JBBDRH010000220.1, from coordinate 437 downwards.
TGCCAATCCCCCCGGATCCAGCGGTGGCGTCGGCTCATCTCGGTGGCGAAACTTGCCGGATGGTCTTCTTGTAGGTCCACGTCGGATACGAGAGCGGAGCGGGCGTAATTGCTCTCGATAAGATCGTGACTGAGAATAAGATTCTCCGGAAAGCGGCCCTCCGTAGCCCGGCGAAAGGCATCCACATCGTAGATGCCCTTCCCGACGTAAGTGCCCTCGGCAAAGAGATCCTGATACACGTCCGAGATCTCGTGGGTGTAGGGATCGATCCCCGCCTCGCCGCTACTGAGCCGGGCAAAGCGCGAGCGATTCCCCGCCGTCAAACTGATCGGGGTGTGCGGCTGGAGGATCGCGTAACCCTCGACGATGCGCCCCGTCTCCGCATCGAAGCGCGGGCGATTGAGCGGATGGGCGATCGTCCCCACGAGACGCCGTGC
>JBBDRH010000219.1:0-6987 GCA_040905645.1 Actinomycetota bacterium | reverse complement strand
CTGCTCCTGGCCCACAAGTTGCGTCTTTGGCGGCCCCGATCTCTCGATCCTTTATATTTCGTCGGCACGCTTCACGATGAGCGACGAGCATCTGGAGGAGAACCCCAAGGAGGGCGGGATATTCGCCGTGGATGCCGGTGTCCGTGGCCTCGCTAGCAACCGTTTCGGTTAGAGTTTCTCTGCGCTCTACCGCCGGCGCTGGTAAGCATGGGGCGCGGGTCCTCTAGCGCCCGCCTCCACCTCGCAGACAATCGCCACCATCTGATGCCCGAACACCTCGGGCGCGAGGTGATCCCTACCTTGCTGACGCCTGCGGCAAAGCCGTTTGCCTGCGGCTGGCTGAGCGTTGACGTGACCGGAAAAGTGCCGCGGCGCTCAATCATGTCAGGCAGGATGATCAGCCTATACCGAGCGAAGTCGCTCTCAAGAACCACCACGTCGAAGCCGAGTGACCTTCTAGGAGCACTCGCACGACCATGGTCTGAACCCATCGAGTCGATTGTCGGGCTGGCCGGGAATGCCGACCAAGTGACCCGCCGGCCGCCGCTTCGGCACTCAGGAGCGCTATTTCGGCGCGGCTAGACTAGTGGTATCCACACGCCAGGATTCGCGCTGCTCTACCCATTCGTAGGCGGGGCGACGAATGCAATTGTTGACTGGTCGATTTTTCCAGTGGGATGCAGGTGGTCGCCTACTGAGCAACGGGCACCGTGCGCAACTCGGTCCCCTTGCGTCGGGCCGGCCAGCTCGGGCTCCCATCAGGTACTGGCTTTGTGGAATCGAGCCTGCCTGGACCCTGCTGGATCAGCGAGCTTCGACAGCAAATGCTCGTCTGTCACAGTGCGCCGGTCGCCGCTATGCAGACCCTACGGCCTACGCTCAAAGATCGACCGACCGGCGCTCTGCGGCCGAGCGATAGGCGGCAAGCACCATCGCGACGGTCAGCAGATTGTCCGTCGCATCTGTCGGCGGCTTCTTGTTGTGCATCACGGCATCCATCAACCCCGCCATAGGGCCGATGAACGCATCGGGTATCCAGCGGCCATCGAGGCTCGTCTCGCAGATGTCCAGACGCTCGCTCTGCAGCATCAATGTATCGGCACGCCCGTGCGGATAGTCGTAGAGCAGGCCAATCGTGCCCTGCAGCACCCCCTCGTTGCCGAGGATGCGCAAGCGGGCAAACGTGTCTCTGCTGTGGTCGTGATGATTGGTGAGAACCGACGCCTGCACGTCGGACGGGAGCTCGAGGATGGTCGTCGAGCGGGTCTCGCAGGTTTCGCTCTGACCGGGCATCCGACCGAGAATGCTCGTGATGCGCTGAGGATTGCCCAGAAGGTACCTGATAGCGTCGAGGTGATGGATGGAGTGATAGAGGAGATCGTAGCGTTCAGCTGCCGCCAACCAGGGCCAGAGCTCGAAGGGCGTTGCAACGGAAACGTCAATCCGGGCGTCGGTCACCGTGCCCAGCCAGCCGCCATCGAGGACCCTCTTGGCGGCAAGGATCACCGGGCTCCAGCGCATCTGCTGGTTGACCGATATCTTGACACTGTGAGCCGCCGCAAGCCCGGCAATGGCCCGCGCCTCATCTTCCTCTTCGGCGAGCGGCTTCTGACACAGCAGATGCTTGCCCGCAGCGGCTGCCGATGAGGCTATGGCCAACTGCGCCTTGGCAGGCACGGCGATGTCGACAATGCGTACAGCAGGATCCGCGAGCAGTTCCTCGAGCGATGAATAGACCCGCGGCAACCCGAACTTGCCGGCGATCTCTTTCGCCCGCTGCTGGTCGGTGTCGAAACACCCAACGACATTGACGTCGTGCGCGCGATATGCCGGAAGGTGCGCGTCGTTGACAATGCCCCCGGCTCCGACGATCGCGACGCCGAGCTCGTTCCAGATCCGCGGTTCAAGCCGCGTGTTGGTGATGGACCTGCTGAGTTCGCTCATGAGTCCGCCCTTCGCTGAACCAGGTGAAGGTGTTCGCAGACCATCACCGTCTCACCGCGCTGGTTGCGGACTTCGACCGCTTCGACCGCGATGCCGTGATTGGGACGCTTGGCGTGGTCCCGAAGCTCACTGATGCGACTGTGCACAGTGATGGTGTCGCCGATCATCACGGGACGCGTGAACCGAAGCCGGTCGTGACCGTAGCTCATCGCCACCGGGTTGATGGCATCCGCAGTCATGCCGATCCCCACCGAGAAGATGAGTGTGCCGTGTGCCATGCGTTGTTTGAAGCTTTGCGTTGCGCACCATTCCGCGTCCATGTGATGGGGAAAGAAATCACCGGTCTGACCTGCATGGAGAACGATATCGGCCTCGGTGATGGTTCTCCCGGTGGAGACACGGGATTGGCCGACTACGTAATCTTCGAAATAGACAGGGATGGTCATGCCGTGTCCTCTGATAGGTGAGCCAGCATGTCGTTGTTCTCTCCCAAGGCGGGTCCGCCGCGCCGATGCTTGAGGATTTGCCCGTCGATACGAATGGGGCAGCGCGTGGTGACGAGTGGCGTTCCAGCGCCCGTAACGGTTGTTTGCAGCATGTCCAGCGCCGCAAAACCGGGATGCTGCGTTAGCTCGGGCCAATCAAGGACTGGGCCACACCAGATGCCAGCGGGCTGCAGAACGGCTAGCCAGGCTTCGCTCGAGCGGGTGAGAAGAGCGTTCTGCAGCAGCTCCTTGATCTCGTCGCGCCGCTCGAACCATATGGCCCGGTCGGACATCGCAGCCAAGTCGGGCGAGCCCACCAGTTCTCCCAGCTTGTCGACGGGGTTCATGGCCACCGCGAGATATCCATCGCGTGTTGCAAAGAGGCCGTAGGGCCCGCCGTGATAGACATAGCCGTTGCTGATCGCGCTCCGGCTGGGCTGCTCCCGGTCGCCCGAAACGAAATGCGTCAGACCCTCGAACTGCAGGTCGAGGATGGACTCCATCAGACTGACCTCGACCAACGCCCCCTGCCCGGTACGCGCTCTGCGCAGCAGGGCGGCGACCAGTCCCTGGCAGAGGTGGGCGCCGGTAATGATATCGGCGATCGACACTCCGACTGGAACCGGCGGATCGCCGGCGTTGCCGCTCATCCAGGTGAGCCCCGACAGCGACTGGATCAGAAGGTCCTGTCCCGGCAGGTCCCGCCAGGGCCCGCTGTCGCCATAGCCCGAGATCGAACCGTAAACGATACTCGGATTCAGCTTCTCGACCGCTCCATAGCCGAGGCCGAGGCGTTCCATGACGCCGGGTCTGAAGTTCTGGATCATCACATCGGCTCTGGCGATGAGGCGCTTGATCGCGGCGAGGTCCTCGGACGACTTGAGATCGACGGCGATCGAGCCCTTGTTTCTGTTGATCGTATGAAAAAGGGCGCTGTCGTCATCGATGGCAAGGTCGGCGAGATAGAGCTGGCGACAGGCATCGCCACCCTCCCGCCGTTCGATCTTGAGCACTTGCGCGCCCAGATCGGCCATCCGCAACGCACAGGAGGGGCCCGCAAGATATTGGCTGAAGTCGAGAACCAGCAGACCCTCAAGCGGAAGCATTGACTGCTCCCGTGCCGGACCGCGCCAGACGGTAGGCGGCGTCGAGCCGCTCCAGGGCGTCCGCAACGCCGATCTCGCCGCGCAGATAGGATTGAAGGTGAGCGCCCGCCGAGCCCTGGAACGCAACGAACCCCTGAAAGCGGGGTCGCATGATCGCCCGGTCCATCACACCGGCGGTATCTGCAAAAAAACCGTTCCCACGGTTCGCCGCGCTGGCAGCCGACCACGCACTCGCGCGAGCCGGTTGGCCGCCAGAGCTGATGTAGAGTCCGGCCTGTACGTCGCGCGATGCGATGTAGCGCGCATACCCGACGGCAGCTTCCAAAGCCTTTCCGGTGCATCTGGTACTGATCGCAAGTCCCGTGCCTCCGAGGATCGTCCGGGGAATGCCTTCGCCCATCGATGGCGGATTACCGAATTTAAGGGGCGGATTTTGATACTCGGATGCCCCGTACACCCCGTAGGTGAAGGCCATCGGACAGTAAGCGACAGGATCAGCTGAAGCGAGGAGCCGACACGCAGCGATCGGATTGGTGTCGATGCTCCTTGGATCCGCCAAGCGGCTGATCTCGAATAGGCACTCCGCCGCCAGGGTTCCGACGTTACGCTCGACGACCCAGTCGGGCGCTTCACCCGGCTTGCCGCCGAACGCCGTCGTCATGCCCAGCCAGTTCAGGAAGCAGTCGGCATGAAAGTTGGCAAGGATCACGCGCCCCGACCGAGCGAGAAGAAGAAGCTCGCTCCAGTCGGTCGGCGGCGGCACCTCGCCGAGCTTTCCCGGATGCCAGACGGCAGCGGGGGCAGCTGCGTCGATGGGGAAGGCCCAGCTCTTATCGTCCCAGGAATAGCTGGAGAACGATAGGCCGCAGGAATCGGAGGCCAGTTCCTCGAGCTCCTCCGGGCTCAACACCTCCTCGAGAGGGTGGACCAGGCGGCGGGCGGCCAGTTCGCCCACGAAGGGATGATCGAGAACGATAAGGTCGAAACCAGCGGCAAGCTCCTCGACGGGCGCATGTCCGAATTCGTGAAGCGTTCGCCTGCTCCAGACGATGTCAATATCAGGGTTGGCGTCGTGAAAGGCCTGAGCCGTTGCGACCTTGGGAACAAAGCCCCGCGTATGGTCCCAGCCAATTCCGGTGAGTTGTACGGTGGGCGAGTTGTTCATGGTGACCGCGTCAGTTGTTCGCGGCAAGGCCGCTGATCCAGTGACGCTCCTCCGGCGCTGGACGCAGCGCCAGCAACTCGGCCAGAAGCTCCTCGTCGATAGGGGCGGACGCCGCCTCAATCGCTGATTGGAGGTGACGGCTCTTTCCGATACCGACCAGGGTGGTCGCGCAGTCGGACCTTTGAATGGAGTACTGATTGGCGATGAAGGCAAGGTCGATCCCCCGGCGCTTGGCGTGCTCGACCATCGATGCGGCTGAACGTCGAATGGCCTCGGAGGCCGGATGCTCGAAGGTGACGTTCGAGCCGCCGGAAGACAGCATGCCGAGCGCCAGGGAGGCGGCGTTGATCAGTCCCACCCCCCTCTCTTCAGCCAATGGCTGCAGCTCGGAGATCGAGTTGTCGAGCAGCGTGCCGTGGGCATAGGTGAGGAGAACATCCAGCTTCACCTCCCCCATTACGCGCCGCATCGTCGCCAAGGGGTAGCCGGTCATGCCGATGTAGCGGCACTTGCCCTCCTGTCGCAGCTGGACGAGGGCCGCGTAGCCTTCGTTGAGGACCTGTTCGAGGGGAACGTGCTCGATGTCGTGCAGCTGGAGGATATCGACATGGTCGGTGCCCATGAGGCGCAGGCTCTCCTCAAGGCTGGCCCGAACCCGCTCGGCCGAATAGTCGAAGTCCGTTAGGCCGTATCGACCGGCCTTGGTACCGAGGATGACTTTGTCGCGCTTGCCCGGCAGCGCCTTGCCCAGCCGGTACTCGGCACTCCCGTAGAACGGGGATGTGTCGATGAAATTGATTCCGGCGTCGATGACTTCGTCGACCAACCTCAGGGCGGCTGCCTCATCCAACGGTCCGAAGAGTTCGCCAAGCGACCCCGTCCCGAATGAGAGCGCGGAAACTTCAAGGTCTGTATTCCCGAGTCTGTTGTATCGCACTGTCTAATCCGTTCGTTCAAAGTTGGGCGCTAGGCCTATATGCTGGGTGGCAAGTGGCTGTGCCCGCACCCTCTGCGTTGATCGCCACTTGCCAATGTTTGCTCGATCAGAAGGCCGGCTCGTACTCGTCAATGTTCTCACGAGTGACGATGATGTTGGGCAGGGGCACCACTTCATCGACGGTCTCGCCGGCCATCACCTTGGTGAGCGTTTCGATCGCCAGCCGACCATTCTCGAACGGCGGCTGCATGATGGTGCTGTGCATGTCGCCGGCCTCGATCGCGTCGAACGCGACCTTCATGCCGCCGATGCCGATGAGCGCCGGCTGGAAGTCGAAGCCGCTCTCCTTCAGCGCCTGAAGGAAGCCCTCTGCCATGGCGTCGTCCTCGGCATACACCCCGTCGATCTGGTCGCCATATTTGGTCAGAAGATCGCGGGAAGCGACCAGCGCCTTCTGCTGGTCGAAGTCGGCGTTCACGGTGGCAAGGACATTGATCCCCTCGCTCTTGGCCGCAAGGAAGCCCTCGGTGCGTTCGATCGTCGTGTTGTTGCCGGCCTGACCTGCGAGGATGACGACATCCCCCGAGCCGCCGAGCGCCTCTTCCAGCTGCTTTGCGCTGACCTCGCCCTGAGCGTATTTGTCGGCGCCCACGAACGAAGCGATGAGCTTCATGGACTCCTCGCCCGCCCGGGTGTCGATCGCCACGACCGGGATACCTGCCTGCTGTGCCCTGAGCAGTCCCGGCAGATAGCTGTTGGCGTCAAGCGGCCACAGCAGGATGCCATCGACATTGCGCGAGACGCAGCTATTTAGCTGCTCTGCACCTGTCTGTGGCGAGAACTCCTCGCTGACGATCGTCAGCTCGACGCCGGCCGCGTCGGCGGCCGCCTGCGCCCCCTCATTGGCTGGGGTCACATAAGGGTGGGAGTTGGCTGCGGTAATGTAGCAGATGGACTGGCCTTCGACGCCAGCGCCTAGGGAATGCCCCGCGACCGACAGCGCTACTGCGGACACTGCCGCTGCAAGTAGTACTCTTCTTGGATTGGTCATAATAACCTCGCTCTTGTGTTTGGGTGGGCCCCAACGCTGCGCCGCGTTCGGGTAGTCTTTCCTTCACCCCCACTCGCCAAGCGGTCGAGCGTGATGAGCAGGATCAGGATCAGGCCGGTGTAGACGGCCTGCGTGTAGGACGGGATGCCGTTGTACTCGGAGAGGATCGTCAAAGCGCCCAAGGCGACGACACCACCGAGGGTGGCGAGGGACGATCCACGACCTCCCTCGAGGCGGGTACCGCCGATCACCACCGCAGTGATGGCCGGGATCAGAAGGGCGGAGCCGGCGAGCGGGGA
>JBBDRH010000218.1:0-1182 GCA_040905645.1 Actinomycetota bacterium | reverse complement strand
CAGATCCACTCCGTCCACGGCCCGGACCGATCCGTAATGCTTCACCAGACCCTTGACCTGGATTGCCAGCTCTGCCGTTTTGCCCTCCCCGACCCCTAGAACAGAAGTTTACCCACGGGGAAGCAGCCGCCTCGGGTTTCTGCCTCAGATTGGAAATGTTGGTTACTACATGAGGTTGGGCGTGTGGAGCTCCGAGAGGTGCTGCGCAGTTTTGTCGTCAAAGCCCGCCGCCTTCAGCCGGCGCACTCGATTGGACTCCATGAGCCGGGTCAGCTCCTTTACCCTGGCCGCCCCCTCCTTGAGAGCCGGCGGGCTCAGAGAACCTGACGCCATGATCGTCAGCGACTCGAAGAGCACCGGGCTGAAGCCGGTCAGCGTGGCCAGCTTTGCCGCCCGGGCCTCCACCGCCGCCACGAGCTGGAGCCGGGCATCGGGATCCAGCTTGAGGGTTCTCCGAACGTGGGAGATTCCGAAGTGAACGTGGCGCTGCTCATCACGATGCGCAAGGCGTGCCGCGGTCGAGGTCGCCCGATCGGGGGCGTTGCGTGAGACGAACCCGAGCAGGTCGATGAAGGTTCCTTCGCCGAGGACGTTCAGCAGCAGCGATGCCGAGCTGAAGTCCTCCTCCTCCAGCAATGAGTGCAGCGAAAGCTGCGTCGAGGCAAGCGCATAGCCCCGATGACCCCCGATCAGTGCCCGCTTGGTGAAAACCTCCACGTGCCTCGCCTCGTCGTGGATGTGGCTGGAGAGCCACAGCAGAACATCGACGAAGGCGGCGTTGACCTTCGGGAGGAATTTGGCAGGGACGTAGAGTGCCACGTACTCGTTGGAGGCGATGAAGGTCATCACCTGAGCCACCGCCCGCTCTACTTCGTCGGGGAGCCCCAGCGCCTCCTTCCAGGGGATGTCCGTTGTGGCGTCCCACTGCTGTGCCGATGCCCGCTCGGTCAGATCGCTCAGCTCCTGGGCCCAGAGCTCGTCGTGCTTGTTGAGGTGCCAGTCGAACTCGGGCCCCCCTGCCTCGGCGATCGCACCAAGGGGGATGAGGCCGTGGGTGGGATCCGCCTCTGCAGGGATGCCTCCCGGCGCAGCGGCGATCAGATCCGAGGTGTGGAACTCGCTCCCCATGCGCAGGGGGTAATCCGGCCCCCGTTCCGGCAGCTCCGGCGCCAGGACCGGGGC
>JBBDRH010000217.1:0-1183 GCA_040905645.1 Actinomycetota bacterium | reverse complement strand
ACGTCTTGAGCTGGAACAGATCGACGCAGTACTCGCGGTCGTAGTCCTCGGGGGCCCCACAGATCCAGCCGGCGCCGTAGATGGCGGGGCGCTCGGCGACACGGCTCGTGTCCTCACCTCCGGGGTCACAGGCGGCGCCGGCGAGCGTGGAGCAGATCAGCCGCTCGAGGCCCCGCTCGGAGGTGTCGGTGGTCATGCCTCGATCTCTTCGAGTTCGGCGTCGAGGTCCATGTCCTCAAGGGTGGCTTCGTCTTCGTCGAGGTCGTCAAGTTCGTCGACGACGTCTTCGTCCTCGGGGAGACAAGCGGCCACTTCGCGGACATCCAGCTTGCCGGTGACGACATCGGCGATGAGGCGGGTGCGGAGTTCGCGGAGGAGGGAGATTTCTGATTGCGCGCTGGATTCCGCAGCGACAAGGTCGGCCAGCCTAGATTCAATCCAAGAGAGGATGGCTCTTTGCTCTTGGAGTGGCGGCGCTGGAAAGGAAATTGGATTGATGTGTTTGTTGTTTATCTGGGGAACACTTGAGACGTCTGCCAGATCCGCCAACGTCCTCGTCTTCAGCAACAGCGCAACGTACCGTGGCTCGAACCGGTCAGCGATCGCCCAACCCATCAGGTTGGGGTCGAGGAGAAACGCTCCTTGTACAATGGCCACCTTGTTTGTATAGATCGCACCTCCACGCTTCGGGAAGACGATGCAGTTCGGGAGTCCACTCACGGAAGCTTGTGAGTTGCCGCTGACGTACAGCGCGCTCGCGCTCAACCGCAGGTTAGCGTCAACGCCTGCGAGGTCACTGACCTTCAGGTACATCGGCAGTCCCTCACCGACCTCTAACAGGTCCTCGTCAGAGACAGATGGCGTAGAGAACAGCCGCCCGACGTACTTGCCACGCAACAACTCCCAATGCTCCGGCACCTCCCCCAGCCAGTCCACACCGGAATCCTTCAGCGGGGCGTCCGGGTCGAGCCCGCGGGTGACGGCGCCCTGGATAATGGCCTGCCTCTGCTCCTCGAGCAGCTCGATCAGCTTCCGCTTGGCGCGCATGTAACGCCGGATTCGTCGATCTGCGTGATCAAGGAACCGGACGATGGCGGCCTGTTCGGGGAGGGGCGGAAGGCACGAGTAGATCAACCTGAAGTGCTCCGGGCGAAGGCTCCACATGTCAGAGGTGATGCCATAG
>JBBDRH010000216.1:0-1185 GCA_040905645.1 Actinomycetota bacterium | reverse complement strand
CGTTGCCAGGCGCTATTGGGCGAACTTAGAGTGTACGCCCGCCTCCAACCACCGTCAAACGATTTTGGGTCGTTCGGCGCGCCCGCTTCCACTGAAGAAGCAGGCCGGGACTCGCGGTTGATCGTACGGGAACCTACACTAGGAACAACACCGGATCGAGCCCCTATATTCCGCCAGTAGAGAAGACAAAGGATCCGCTCTGATGATACTCAAGGGCATCCATCACATCACTGCCATCACCGGAGACTCTCCCGCGAACGTGGATTTTTACGTGCGGGTAATGGGCCTCCGGATGGTCAAAAAAACCGTCAACTTCGACGTGCCGGACATTTATCACCTCTACTACGGCGACGAAACCGGCAGGCCGGGTAGCATTCTCACCTTCTTCGAGTATCCCGGGGCCCGCCGGGGACGGCACGGGACCGGCATGATCCACAGCATTGGTTGGGGAGTCGCCGGTGAAGAAAGCCTCGACTTCTGGGAGAAGCGCCTCGCCGGCGAAGGGGTGACAACCACCCGCACCCCCGGTTCCCTGCGCGGCACCGATCACGAAGGGCTGGGCATCGAGCTTGTTGTCGATAGGGCAAGCCAGCCGGCCCTGGCCGCAACCTGGGACGAGGTGCCGCAGGCCCATGCGTTACGCGGCTTTACCGGAGTGAGGGTGTACGGACAACGGCCGTTCTCGGTGGCCGGGACGATCGCAACCGATAGCGACAAGGTGCTCACCGACGTCCTCGGTTTTGAGCGGCTTGCCTCTACCGAATCACTCGATGGGGAGCCGGGTGAGCGGCCCGATCCCGCTGCTCAACCGCGTACCGACAGCGCCTACCGGCTCACCGGCGGGGCCAGACGAGCGCTCTACGCCTACGACGACGACCCCGGCCCCGGCCTGCAGGGGGCAGGCTCCGTCCATCACATCGCCTGGGCTTGCGATCCCGACCTGCAGGAGCAGTGGCGGCAGCGGGTCTTGCAGGGCCACCTGAGCCCGACCCCAATCATCGATAGGCAGTACTTTCAATCCATCTACTTCCGGGAACCGAGCGGGGTCCTTTTTGAGATAGCCACCATCGGCCCGGGTTTTGCCATCGACGAGCCGGTTGAAGCTCTGGGTGAAGCGCTCAAGCTTCCGCCCCAATACGAGCAACGCCGCGACGAGCTCCAGGAGCGGCTGACGCCTCTGAGCAA
>JBBDRH010000215.1:0-1189 GCA_040905645.1 Actinomycetota bacterium | reverse complement strand
GATCCTGATAGTGGCTGATGCGGTCAACGTGCCGTCCGGAGCTAGCCGGCCAGAATAGGTGATGTGGCGGGAGAGGTAGTAGTCCATCTTGCTCTCCCCGATGTTTTGGCCCACCAGCAACAGATAATCACCGGGCGAATCGGTTAACTCGCCGGTGAGCTCAAGACTGCGGAAAAGGGCCTGTTCCTGGGGTCGAGACGAGAACAGGACCAGGTGCCTTTCGGCGGCCGCTTTGCTTAGGGCGCCGACCAGCGCTCCGGTGTCCATGTCGGCCCCCGCAACTATTTCCTCCCACACCGCCTTGGCTATCACGCTCAGCTGTTCACGGCGCGCGTCGGATTCGTCCTCGTATTCAAAGTACAGGCGGTTGAGCGTCCACTCCACGACGTTGTCGGCTGTTATGGGTTCGGGTATGTCGGGGATCTCGATCGGTCCGGTGACCTCCAGCAAGTAGGACAGAGCCACTGGATCGACCGATATCACCCCGTCCGCCGCAATGCCTGCAACATCGTCAAGGCTGGAGGTGAGCAGCCGGGCGCCGGTTGGAAAGTCCGGGCTCATCATCAGGTTCGGCCAGGCGGAGATGCCCCCGAGACTTAGGTACTGGCGAGCGTATTCAGGTTCGGCCCCCAGCTCGCCCGGGTCGGTGGGCAGGTCCGGCAGGCTCCCGACGGAGCGGAAATCGCCCAGATCGAGCCGTCCGTTCTGCGCAGTAAGTAGCCCAAACGTCCCCAGATAGCCTCCGCGCCCGCGCAGCTCGGCGTTGTTCTCGGCTCCCAGCACCCAGGTCCGGCTATCTCCCTGGCCGAACATGCTGGGCAGCAGTTCGGTAGCTGCTGCAGCAGCCTTAGCTTGGGCAAGCACTTCGTCGAGCGACTGCAAAGACAAAGCGCGCGCGTTGGCTACGGTCGGCAGCAGAAAACGCGTAGGGGTGGCAGCGATCCGGTCCCTAGCCTCCTGAAGGTCGGTATGCAGCCGCCGAGCCGGCGCTAAGGCGGCCGCGAAGCTGTTTAGATCCAGCTTGCCGTCTCGGAACAACGACCCTTGCGAGCTTTGAATTGGCAAGGTTTCGAGTACCTGTATGCCCGCATCTCCGGCAGCCACCAGGTTTTGGCCTGATCCGGCAATCGCGATGGGCACGGCCATGTTGTGCTTGAGGGGCGGGATCAGCCGCAGCGGCAACGTCACC
>JBBDRH010000214.1:0-1191 GCA_040905645.1 Actinomycetota bacterium | reverse complement strand
AGGCGACGAGGTGCGCATCCACCAAAAGACGCTTGCTGAGTTGTGGGCGCCGCAGCCCAGCCACCTGTTCCAGGGCGCGAAGGCCTTCAAGGCAGGGCTCGTCTTCGGCGGCAAGACCATCGAAGAAGGGGACCTGGCAGTCCACGTGACGCTGTCCGACCCCGAGCGGTTTGGTGACCAGGCGGAGCAGGCACGCGAGCGGAGCCGTTCGGAGAAGGATGCGGTATTCTGGGTGGGCGAGATCGATGAGAACTTCGCCCGTGATGTGGAGGAGCTTCACCGCTCGGACGAAATGCTCTCTCGCCGCTCTCACGGCACACAGGGGCGCTCCGAGGCCACCCTCGCCGCAGAGGAGAGGAGACGACGCCAGCGGTCGCAGGAAGAGGTGCGCCGGAGGCTCAAGGATGCCCTCCTCTCCGGTTCCGTATACTTCCGCGGCAATGATCGCAGCCCTCCCGAGGGCACGCGCGAGCTGAAGCCGGCCGTCGAGCAACTCCTGGAGCGGGTGCTTCCCGAGGTGTTCAATCGATTCGAGGACGGGGCGGCCCGAGTAAAGCTGAAGGATCTGGAGGCGCTCCTCTCTGCCGAGAACCTGCGCGGCCTCCCTTCCGTGTTCTCGGAGCTCCAGCTTGTGACGACTCAGTCGGGTCAGGACGCCTTCAACACCGAGTCCGGGCCCTTGGCGGAACTGCTGGCCAGGATCCGGAATCGAGCCGATTACGGAGATCCGACTTCCGGAAAGAGCCTGGCCGAAGACTTCGCGCGGGAACCGTATGGGTGGGACTTCGAGGTGGTGCGCCTGATGGCCGCCAGCCTGCTTCGGGCCGGCCAGGTGGAGATGCGGAGCCAGAACCAGACGATCGAGTCCGCGCGCACGCTTGAGGCAAAGAACGTACTGACGAACAACAACCGCTTTCGGCAGGCGACGTTCCGTCCTCGGAGTGGCGGACCCGATGCTACCGAGCTCGTCGACGCCAGCGGCCACTTCGAGCGCATCTTCGGAAAAGCAGTGCGCGATCTCGAGGCCGGATCCATCGCCATGGAGCTCCGGGCGGAGATGGGCCCCATCGGCGACCGTCTTCGCCAGATGATGGTCCGTCTCGCCACCGAAAGTCTTCCGGGCCGTGAGACGCTCGCGAGGGCTGAAAAGCTGGCATCTGAACTCCAGTCCGTGACCGACAGCCAGGCGAT
>JBBDRH010000213.1:0-1192 GCA_040905645.1 Actinomycetota bacterium | reverse complement strand
CTGCCCCTCCGGGGGCTGTGGTCGAGCATATGTCGGGGGCTCCGGCCGGGATCGTGTCGCAGCTCGCCGCAAGCGGCCTGCGACATGTCTACGTGGATGGCGGGAACACCATTCAGCGGTTTCTCCAGGCCGGACTCATCCAGCGCCTCATTATTACCCACATTCCCGTGCTCATCGGCCGGGGGATCCCGCTGTTTGGACCCCTACAGGGCGACATCGCCCTCAGGCACGTCGGGACGCGGCAGTACGCCAGCGGTCTCGTCCAGAGTGAATATCTGGTAGCTCCCTAACACGGGCATGGAGCACGCTTGGACGGCTCGACCGAAGCCGGTACGGCCCGAAGTTCAAATGGGCAAGGTTCAACCTGGAGGAGCAATCATACTCTTAGTCACGATCGACAGCCCCCCAGTGCGGGATTGCTTCGGCGCTAACGCGCCTCGCAATGACTCATGCTGCCATACCTCCTTCCCTCTGTACCGCCGTACCGCCGTACCGCCTTACCGTTTACTGCCTGTCCCCCCCGCCCGTCCGTCCTGATCCAGATGCAGCTCGTGCTTGGCCGTCTTGTCGATGAGGAAGACGACCACCACTCCCACGATCGCCGCGCCCAGCAGCCACAGCTCTACCCGCTTGACCTGACCCAGCAGCGCCATTGCGCTTCCGCTCAGGAGATAGCCCAGGCCGCTGAACACCAGCGAGCCGAGCACGCAGCCCACGGAATCTACGAGGAGGAAGCGCCGGAACGGCAACCCGTGCAGTCCCCAGAAGATCATGCTCGCGCTCTTCGTGCCATAGACAAAACGCGCCGCCAGCAGCTGCCACGGCCCGAGCTGCTTCGCCAGTCGCTCGATCGTTGGCCCCACCCGGCGATAGAACCTGCTCTGCCGGATGTGTGGCTCGCGAAACCGCCCTAGACCGTACCAGGCGCAGTCTCCCACCAGACTACCGAGGGCTCCAGCCGCCACCGCCAGGGGAAAGGCGAAAATGCCCAGGTGAGCGACCACCCCGGCGAGGAGCAGCGTGATGTCGCCCTCGGTGGCCGATCCGACCAGCACCGCAATCAGGCCGTATCGGATCAGGAGCTGCTGCAGGTGCATCTGTGGGGAAGGTCGTGAAGTCGAGGGATCCTGGTGAGGGCGTTACTGTGGGCGCGATCCGGGTGCGCCCCGATCACAACAGCATCCATCCGGCC
>JBBDRH010000212.1:0-1195 GCA_040905645.1 Actinomycetota bacterium | reverse complement strand
CCCCTCGACCAGGAAATGGAGGCCCAGCAGCGTCTTTCCCGTCCCGCTCCCGCCCTGTAACAGGGTTGCGCTGTGCCGGGGCACTCCTCCGTTCAGGAGCTCGTCAAGCCCTTGAACGCCACTCGAGGCACGGTCGGCAATGGACCCGGGACGGCCGGCGCGGATTTCCGGCCCGCGTATGCGTGGATAGAAGATGAGCCCGTCCTGCCCGATTTCAAAGAAGTGCGCGCCGGTCATGTAGTTGGCCCCGCGGAGCTTCACCACCTCCATCTCTCGGACCGCGGTGAGCTCCTGGCGCTTGTTGGTGAGGCGGATGATGCCGTCGGCAATGGAAAACTCAGGCTGCTGCGCAATCTCCCCAGCCGTGTATTCCCCCACGAGGAGGGTCGTTGCTCCCCAGCCGGCCATCTGCACGGCCAGGTCGTACACGAACTCGCGCCCAAGCCGTCGCTCACCGAGCAATTCGTGGATGGCCCTGAAGCTGTCGATAGCAACCATGGCCGGTTCTTCCTGCTCGACTCGATTGACGATCTGTTGTAGCAGGCCGTCGGTATCCTTGGTCCGGAGGGCCGCTCCCAGGTCCGCGAAGATGATCCGATCGTCGAGGAGCTGCTGGTCGAAGAACGAGAACAGCTGCATGTACCGAATCACCTTCAGCGCCGGCTCTGAAAGGGTCGTGAAATAGAGGGAATTCAAGCCCTGGCGCGCGAGGTGAAAGATAAGCTGGAGGGTGAAGATTGTCTTACCCGCGCCCGGCTCCCCCGCAACCACGGTAACCGAGCGCTCCGGGAGGCCACCGCCAAGGAGCTGGTCCAGGATTGGACTCGCTGTTCCCAGGCGCCCCATAGGGTCCACATCGTGGTTCCCCGTCATCTCTCCTCCCCCATGGTCATGCCCAATCGCCGCAATGGCGCGATGCGGTCCAGCCGGCGGACCACGACCGGGCCGGTCATATCGACCAACAGGGAGCGCAATTCTTGGACCAGCAGGCGGAGGCCACGCGATGCCTGCTCATTCCCCCTCTCATGCCAGCTGTCGGGGTGGGAATAGTGGTAATCGAACGCGGCCCGGTCGATGTTAACGCCGTCCAGCTCAGCCCCATTCGATGCGGCTCGCCGGATGGCGCGGCGGACCAAGGTCGCCGTGGCAGCGGTGCCCAGGATGTCGCACAGGTTTGCCCAGAGCAAGTCGATCA
>JBBDRH010000211.1:0-7106 GCA_040905645.1 Actinomycetota bacterium | reverse complement strand
GCCCAAGCCGGCTATGCCCTCCAGCGCCGAGCGAAGCGACGCTGACGAGAGGACCGGCCTCGCCGAGGCGCCGGTATCTCATGCTGGTTCCCTCCTGGTGACGCCGGTCGGCCCAAGATAGCAGTACCACTGCAGGCCCGAAACGCCGCTATCCCCGCCCGTCCCCTGCGAGGATGTTGTCGGCCAACTTTTCGGCCATCATCATCGTTGGCAGGTTGGTATTTGCTCGTGGCACGCAAGGCATGATGGAAGCGTCGATGACCGCAAGGCCCGAAATGCCGTGCACGTTCCCGTTTCGTGAATCCGTCACTGCACCCGGAACGCCCTGGCCACCCATTCGGCACGTGCCGGATGGATGCCAGCCCCCGATCGTGTGCTTGCGTACCAGCTCGTCGAGAGCGTCCTCGTCCAAGAGCGCCTCTGCCAAATCTGTACCCCCGGCGAACAGGCGCTTGATCACCTCGTTGCGGAGCGGGCGTGGTCCGTCGCTGAGAAGCGCCGGTCCCAGCGTCATCAGCCAGTTGCGGAGGCTGACCTTGCCAACGAGTGCGGCCATCGCGCCGTGGGTGGCGGCGAAAGGGTATTCCGATGCATCGGCGAGTTGTCGCGCAAGATAGAAGCCGGCCATCCGCCGGACCGCCAGCTTGATGCGCTCCCTGTCCCGTGCGTCCGATAGCAGCTCGAACGCCACCTCGGCGAAGCCACCCGGATTGGCGGGGTTAAGCTTGAGGTAGCCTTGGGAATACGGCTTGTTCACCCAGCTGAAGAGAGAACCGAGCCGGCGCCCGATGGGGTGCCAGGCGGACTTGGCAACAACCACCGTAAACATGTCGTTGGCGCCACACGCCTCCAGCCCCGAGGAATGACGCAAGGCCATCTGAACATGTCGTCGGGGTGTCTTGCCCATGCGCGCCCGCGGCTTGATCCAGGCGGACATGGCAATCGAGGGGTGCTCCTGAAGGTTCCTGCCGACGCCTGGCAGGTCGACGATGGGCTCAATACCGATCTCGCGAAGCTCGGAGGCCGGTCCGATACCCTCGCGCAGAAGCATGGCAGGCGACTGGAGGGCACCGGCCGAGAGGATCACCTGCTTGGCGCGCAGCTCCTCATTGCCCATCCTGACGCCGACAACACGTGTGCCCTCGAGCAGCAGGCCAGTGACTTCCACCTCGGCCCTGATGGTAAGATTAGGGCGGGCTCGGGTCGCAGCGTCGAGATAACCCATGGCTGCAGAGATCCGCTGCTTGCGGTTGGTGGACAGCGCCATTGGGAACCAGCCGTCTTCGAAGCAGGCGTTCTGATCTTCGATGTTCTTGTACCCAGCGGCTGCGAAGGCACCTGCTGCCGCCCGGGTGAAGCCGGGCCACTCCTGCTCAGCCACCCGACTGATAATGATGGGGCCGGCATCGCCATGCAGCGGCCCCTCGTAGTCGAGGTCGGTCTCGAGCTTGCGGAAGTAGGGCAGCACGCCCTGCCAGTCCCAGCCGTCGGCCCCCAGCTCCGCCCACTCGTCGTAATCTTCGGGCGTACCGCGGTTGGCGAGTTCGCCGTTGATGCTCGAGCCGCCGCCCATGACGCGGGCCTGGCCGTAGCCCTTGGCCGGCGAGCGGCCGGGATCGTTGTGGGGCACCGGCTGGAATCTTACCGTGAGCCCCTGCCATTGGTAGTCGGGGTTGAAGGCGGCTCGGTAGGGGTAGACGTCCCTGATCTCCTCGGGCTCTTTGCCTGGTAAATGGTCGACGCCCGCCTCGAGCAGCAGAACCTGGTTGGCGCTCCGCGCCGAAAGGCGATTGGCGAGCACGCAGCCGGCCGAACCGCCACCCACGATGATGACGTCCCACACCTTTGTCATTTAGCCGCCCCGGCGACGTCCATGTTCGCAGCATCAGGAACGCCGAACTCCTGAAAGTTGCGCCGATTGCGGTTGATGTAATCCCAGTCGTATTCGACGCCGAGGCCGGGGAGGTCCGGGACTGGCATGCAGCCGTCCGCCCCGATCGACTCCAGTGCGTCGCTGTAGCCTGAACCGAACACCGGTGGCATCGGGTTCTCGACGCCGGGCGCCACCAGTGACAACTCATACCAGCTGCTGTTGCGCATCGAGGCCATGCAGTGGCGCTGAGCCGGGCCGGCCGCATGGATCTCGCAGTCGAGCCCGAAGGCCTCGGCAAGGTGCGCGACCTTCATGGTGCCGGTGATGCCCATGTCGTAGTCCGGGTCGACCCGCATGTAGTCGGTGGCGCGCTCCGGGATCCACGCCGCCTTCGATTCCAGTCCCCTTACGTGTTCCGTCAACATGAGCGGGGTCTTCACGTGGGTCTTGAGCTGCCGGGCTGCGTGCGGTGACCAGCCCGCGTCCATGAAGGGGTCCTCGAACCAGAGGTAACCCCCCTCATCGCAGGCTCGGCCCACAAACACGGCGTCGGCAAAGGTCTGGAGCTCGCTGGCCGCATCATACATCAATGCCATCCGGTGGCCGACGCGCTCGGCGCAATGCAGCAGGTTGTTCGCCTCTTCCCTTGCGTTGCCTTCGCCCCAGCCGTGCACCTTGAAACCACCATACCCCAGCTCCAGGCACTCTTCTGCAAAGTCCCCGTAGGCCTCCTTGCTGTCGAGGATGCCGTCTCGCCCGCCGTTGAGAGTGCTGGCATATGCCGGCAGCCGCTGACGATAGCCGCCCAGCAACCGCCAGATCGGCCGGTCGGTCGCCTTGCCGGCGAGGTCCCAGAGCGCAATGTCGAGGGCCGAGTGCCCGATAGCCATGAAGTGGCGGTGCACCCGCTTGAGCTTGTTGTAGATGGCCTCGCGTTCTTCGGCGTCTTCGCCAATCAGGTGCGGGGCGAGGGCGCGGACCTGGCCGACCATGGCCCCGCTCTTGCCGCTATGGGCGCTGCAGTACTCGCCTCGCGCCCCCCCGGCCGTCTCTATGACCACGGCAAACGCCAGCAGCTCGCTTCGGGCGCCCTTCATGACACAGCGATTGCCGCTCGCATCCACGCCCAGCCCCTCCACCGTGTAGGCAAACTCGTGCACCTCGACCTTCGAGATCCGGTGCTGGGGTCGTGCGCCTTTGACTCTTTGCATCTCGTGCCCTTGCGATATCCACTTGCCAAGCAGCAATCTGTCTGACTACAACTACATTAGTCGGACAGATTGGAGCGCGTCAACGCGTTTGCGCCAGTGACCACGATAGAAAACGAAAGTCGGGCCGACAGCGCCTACAGACAGCTCCTCGCCTATATCGAGGAGGGGGATCTGCCGGATGGCTCAAGGCTGCCCTCCGAGACGGAGCTGGTCAGCACCCTGAACCTCTCCCGCGCCAGCATCAGGGATGCCCTGGCGAGGCTGCGGGCCGAGGGGCGCGCCGTCTCCCGCAAGGGCTCCGGTACCTACGCGGTGCGCGATGCCTCCCCCCAGCTGATGCGCCTGTCGGCCATTGGCTCGACGCAGGATCTCGTCGATTGGCACGAATTCCGGCTCGCACTTGAAAGCGAGGCAGCCGCGCTTGCCGCCGAACGTCGGACGGATAGCGATCTGGCGGCTCTGGAGAAGGCCCAGTCACGGCTGGTGGCCAAGTTGGCCACAGAGAACGCCGGGACAGAAGACGCAACCTTCCACAGTGTCCTCGCCGCCTGTTCGCATAGCCCCAAGCTCAGCGACGCGCTGGGACGGCTTACTGCGCACATTTTCCGCTGGAGCAAGGTGGCGCGCGACCGCGGCATCCTGACCCTTGGCGAACGGCGCGAGGTCATCACGCTCGAGCATGGCGGCATCATCGCCGCCGTTGTCGACCGGGACGCCGACCGAGCCCGCGCGGAAATCCGGCGCCACCTTCTGAACGGGAGAGCCCGCGTTCTGGGCGCTCTCGGCGGGGAACACTGACCCGCAGCAGGCCGGCGCCACTCATACCAACAATATCAAAGGAGGAAGAAACATGATGAAGAAAACCAACCGGAGCCGTCGAACGCTCCTCAAACTTGCAGGTGCTGCCCTTGCGCTGCCGCTCCTTGGCGGTTCGGCAATGGCTCAGGATCTCAGCGGTACCGTTCGCATCTGGACGTTCCTGAGCCCGGAGGGATCCTCCCCGCGTGAGGTCGTGCTCAACGACATCATCGAGCAGTTCGAGGGGGAGCACCCGGATGTCGACGTGGTCGTCGAGTCCCAGCCGTTCCAGGAGCTCGAAACCAAGTTCGTTGCCGCATCCGCCCAGGGTCGCGCGCCCGATATCATCTGGATGCGGGACACCTTCCTGAGCCTGGTCTCCGACCGGGGCGCCCTCGCCAACCTCGACGAACTGCTCTCGGAGGAGTTCAAGCAGGAAGCCATTCCGGACATGTTCCAGGTCTTCGTCGAGAAGTCGGTTTTCGACGGCAAGCGGGAATCCCTGCCCCTGTGGCCCTCGCCGGCGCAGAGCATCTTCTACCGCAAGGACGTCCTTGAAGAGGTCGGTCTTGAGGCGCCACCCCTGACCTGGGAAGAGTTTATACCGGTTGCAGCGCAACTCACCGAAGGTGACCGGCTGGGCCTGGGGATGCCCACCAATGACAACAGCGTTTCCGGCTTCATCAACATCATGAGTGGCTTCGGGCCCGAAATCTTCGATCCGGAGACCGGGCAGCTCGATTTGACGGGCGACCAGGCACTGCAGGCAGCCAATGTTGTCCGACAGCTTTCGGAGCAGGGCGCGCTTTCGCCAACGCTCCTTAATGCCATGGGTGACGACATCCAGGATCAGTTCGCGGCCGGCCGCTTTGCCATGGCCCAGGCGTTTTCGCCGCGCTTCCAGCAGTTCAAGTCAATTGCGGCGGCCTATGATCCCGAACAGCTTGCCGTCTCAGCATGGCCGGCCTTTGGCGACCGTCCTCCAGCGGTCCTGCTGGGGCCGTATTGGACCGTCGGAATTTCTTCCAAGTCCGAGAACCAGCCCGCGGCGGCCGCCTTCCTCGAGGCGCTCTACACTCCGGAAGCCTCCATGCAGTGGGCGCAGACTGCGGGTCTGGTGCCGGATCGCCAGTCCGTCCTCTCCGACCCGTACTTTTCGACCCCGGAAGCCGAGACCATCATGACGTTCGTCGACCTGCTGTCTGCTCCCGGAGCAATGGTCTTTCCGCAGCGGCTGCCTGACATCACCAAGGTGTTCCCGGTCCTCAACACTGCTCTGCAGGAGCTGATCGGTACCGACGAAGACCCGGCGGCCATTCTGGCCCGCGCCGAATCCACTCTGGGTTGGTAGACTATCTATGACCCAGGCCGCGTCCGCCGCTCCGATGGAGCGCTCCCACTCCATCGCTTCGGCGGCGCGTGCCACGCGCCGCGCGGGTACGGCTCTGGTCGCGCCCGCGCTTCTCCTCGTCATCGCCATCAACGTCCTGCCGGCGTTCTACGGTTTCTACCTGAGCCTGCGGAAACTCTTCTTCTTCAGCGATGAAGGCTTTGTTGGCCTCGACAACTACACCTCGCTGCTCACCGACCCACTCGCGTGGGACGCCATCTGGCGCTCGCTGCTGTTCACCTTCGGCTCGCTTGCCCTCGCAGTCCCTCTGGCCCTTCTGGCGGCCCTCGGAATCCGGCGCATGGGTAAGTTCGGCAGCCTGCTGCTGACCGTGCTGCTGGTGCCCTGGGCGATGAGCCCGATCGTTGTTGCGCTGCTGTGGAAATGGATTCTCCTGCCCTCGCCGGGCGGCCTTGCAGCGAGCATCCTTTCGGTGCTGAACCTGCCGCCCGCAGACTTTCTGACCAACCCGACAATGGCGATGCCGACCCTGATCGTCGTCGGCGTCTGGCGCACCTTTGCTTTTGCGGCCATCATCCTGACGGCAGGGCTGGGGCAGATCCCTCAGGATCTCTACCGGGCCGCGGCGGTTGACGGCCTCGGGGCCATCGAGCGCTTCCGCAAGATCACTCTGCCGCTGCTCGCACCATCGTTGCTGATCGTCGTGTCCATGCTGACCATCAGCTACTTCAACGAGGTACAGACCATCATCGGCCTGACCGGCGGCGGCCCCATCCGGCACACCACCACCCTTGGCTTCCTGCTCTATCACACCGGTTTCGTCGAACTTGACCAGGGCCGGGGCAACGCCATCGCCGTCGTCATGTTCCTGATCAACATGCTGCTGATCGCCGGCTATATCCGCCTGCTCGGCGCACCAAAGGGGAGGCCGGCATCATGATGAAGCTTCTTGGACGTCTGGCCCTCGCGAGTGGCGGGTTGCTGGCAGCGGTTCTGGTGCTCGGTCCCCTCGCCTGGGCACTCTCGACCTCGCTCAAGCCCACCAACCTCATTTTCGCTGTGCCGCCCGAGCTCATCCCCTCGGCGCCCAGCCTTGATCACTACCTCCGTCTCATCGCCGAAGGCGTGCAGTGGAGCTTCATCAACAGTGGCAGCTATGCCGTGAGCGCCGTGCTGATCGCGCTCCTGCTCGGCTCGATTGCCGGCTATGCGCTCGCGCGCTTCGACATGCCCGCGAAGCCGCTCGTCATGCTGATCTTTGTGGGGACCATGGCGGTGCCGAGCTTCGCCGTGCTGCTTCCCACCCAGCTGATGTTCGTCAATCTGGGGCTCTTCAATACCTGGATCACCCTGCCGCTGCTCTATGCCGCTCATGTCGTCCCGTTCGCCGTCTGGATCACCCGCGCGCATTTTGCGAGCATCCCGCGGGAGCTCGAGCAGGCGGCACTGATCGATGGCTACTCGCGGTGGGAGGCAGTCTGGAAGGTGGTGCTGCCAGGTGCGAAGCCGGCGCTTCTCGCCGCCGCAGCCTTCGGCTTCCTGCACTCCTGGAACGACTACATCACCGCCACGACCATGGTGGACACTCCGGGTCTGCGGACCCTGCCAGTGGCACTGATTTTTTTCCAGGGCTTCCATGGCCGCGACTGGGGTGCGCTGATGGCCGGCGTTGTCATCGCCACCATCCCCCCCGTGGTCATGTTCCTGCTTTTCCGCCGTTACCTGATCGGCGGCTTCTCTGATGGCTCGGTGAAAGGCTAACTCGCAATGAACGTTGCCGTCTCGCAGACAACAACCACCGGCGCAGCAAGGTCCGTGGAGTTCGTGGGCGTCGCCAAGAACTATGGCACCGTGACTGCCGTCGCCGATGTCA
>JBBDRH010000210.1:0-7134 GCA_040905645.1 Actinomycetota bacterium | reverse complement strand
CCAGTCACCGGCCGCCCGGCCCGACCGTCGCGAACTATCCGTTGGTGACGTATGTGACTGACGGGATCGAGAGCGCGATGGCGCAGGCAAAGGCCGCCGCCGGGGACCGGATCGTGCTGGTGCATGGCGCGTACACGGCGCAACGGGCGCTCGAAGCCGGTGTGCTGGACGAGTTGCAAATTCACCAGATCCCGGTGCTGTTCGGTGGTGGCCGCCGGCAATTCGAGGTGTTGCCGGCGCGGGTCGAGCTGGAGATCGTTCGGGTAATCGACACGCCGGAAGCCACGCACATCCGCTACCGCGTGCGTCGCTGAGCCGGTCGACCAGCGGGCTCTTGGTTGTGGTTGGTCGGGGTGAGTTGAGCTGAGCAGCTTCCTCGATTTCCGCCAATCCCAGCACCAGTAGCGCCGAGCTGCACCAGCTCGCTCGACATGACTCGTTATCGCCAGACGAGACCAGGAGCCGGTCTCAGAACTCCCGGTCGCCCGCTCCGCCTTCGTCCACATCGGTCCCGGACAGGGCATTTCCGGCGGCGTCATACGGGGCTGTGGAGGTAAGCCACTCCATCGTGGTGCTGCTGCCCGTATCGGCCGTGCCGCTCGCCGTCCCCAACGTGATGGCGATCGAGGCGCCGGACTGCACCATCGTTGAGGGGGTCCCGCTGGCACCGAAGGTCAGAGGCGGCTGTGCGCCGAGCAGCCCTCCTCCGTGGTAGTTGTGCTGATTGAGGTCGACGGTTCCGAACGGCAGCGCAGCGCTGTTGCTCGCATTGAAGATCTGGAAGCTGTCGTCGCTGCAGAGAATCAAGGTGCAGCCGCCGTCGATCAACCGCACCACAACGTTGGTGGAAGCCCCGGTCCATCCCGACACGATCGAGTGGGGGTCGATCTGCTCGCTGAAGGTGAAGGTGATGCTGTCGGTCGCCTCAGCCCTGCCGGGAGTGCTTCCTCCGTTGGCGGTCTGGACGTTGGACCCTGCCGGGACGGTGTTGTCGACCGTGACGCTCAGGCTCGTTTGGGTTCTGTTGTTGCCCGCGAGGTCGGTGGAAACGATGGAGTACAGCCTTGTTCCGTTCCCCGACGTCAGGCCGGAAGTGGCGGTCTGTAGGGCGCTGCGGTAGTTGTAGGTCAGGCCGTTGGCGGAGTAAGAGCCCCCGGCCAGGGTCACCGCCGACCCCGTGGTGATCGCGGTCACGTCGGAGACCTCGCTCAGGACGCCTCCGCCGGTCTCCGTGACGTTGGCGTACACGTAGTAGCTGCCCGACTGCTTTATGGATCCGGCCAGGTATCCGGTCTGCTTGGCAATCGTGGTCGCTGCAACCAGCGGCGCGGTGGTGTCAACCGTGACTCCAAGCGAGCCCGACGGCGACGAGGTGTTCCCGGCGCCGTCCGATGCCCGGGCGGTGATCGCGTGAGCTGCTTCGCCGAGTGCGGCGACCTGAATGCTGTAGTTGCCGCCGGTGGCGGTGCCGCTGCCTACCTCAACCGCCCCGGCGAAGATCTTGACGGTCGAACCGCTGTCTGCGGTTCCGGTGAAGGTGGGGGTGTCGATGTTGGTCAGGTTGTCGGTGGAAGAGCTGCCGGTGTCCGAGGCCGTCGCCAGGTCCGGGATAGAGGGAACGGCCGGGGCGGAGGTGTCTATGGTGACCGTCAGGCCGGACGATGCGGTGGAGACGTTGCCGGCCCCATCCGTCGCCGTCGCCGTGATCGTGTGCGCTCCCTCACCGAGGGCCGAGACCTGGATGGTGTAGTTGCCGCCGGTGGCCGTGCCGCTGCCCTCCTGGACTGCCCCAGCGTAGATCGTGACCGTTGCACCCGTCTCCGCAGTTCCGGTGAAGGTCGGCGTGTCGACGTTGGTGAGGTTGTCGGTCGAGGAGGTGCCGGTGTCCGATGCCGTCGCCAGGTCCGGGATGGAGGGGGCGGCCGGGGCGGAGGTGTCGATCGTGACCGCCAAGCCGGACGATGCGGAGGAGACGTTGCCGGCCCCATCCGTCGCCGTAGCGGTGATGGTATGAGCGCCCTGGGCGAGGGCCGAGACCTGGATGGTGTAGTTGCCGCCGGTGGCCGTGCCGCTGCCCACCTGGACTGCCCCAGCGTAGATCTTGACCGTTGCCTCCGCTTCGGCAGTTCCGGTGAAGGTCGGCGTGTCGGCGCTGGTGAGGTTATCGGTCGAGGAGGTGCCGGTGTCCGATGCCGTCGCCAGATCCGGAGTGGAGGGGGCCGCCGGGGCGATCGTGTCGATGGTCACCCCGGTGCTCTTGGTGCTCTCTGTTCCCATCCATAGGGAACCGGCGATCCTCGTGGTGTTCGTGTAGTACCAGGTACCCTCGGGGAGGCTGGGCTCCGAGCAGCTCAAAGTCGTTGCGGCCGGCCAGTCGCAGGAGAATGATGCGCTCTCGGTTGTGGCGGAGGCTGAGTCGTAGCGCTTGACCAGGTAGCTGACGACTTCCCGGCCGTTGGATGTGCTCGCCCGGGTGAAGTCGATCTCAACCGAGGTTGGCCCAGTGGCGCTCACCGTCGGCGTCGAGCCCTGCTGAAGAGCATCGGCGACGGCGGCGGCGTGGTTGCTGCTGTCGGTGGAGGCCCAGAAAGCGTGGGCGTTGACCACGCCGGAGGCGGCAATCAAGGCACCGAGCAGCAAGGGAAGGCGGCGGCGCATGGTCGGGCGTCCGGCAGACTTGGTCATTTGGCGGTGTAAGGACGTCACTGGCGGGCGGTCAACGTGACCGGGATCTCGAAGGTGGCACCCTGACACGCTGAAACGGAGGTGAGATCCATGCTCGCTGCTCCAACCAGGTGCAAGAGCAACGTGGAGCTCGCCGAGACCTGCACGGCCGGGCTGAGGGGACTGGAGGGGGCGGTGAAGGTCACGCCGGTGGTCGTGCACGCGGAGTGGCCGGAGTCGGCGGTAATGGAGCCGTTGGAGGTCACGCTGAACACCTGAACCGGAGCCGGGTTGGGGTTCGTAACCCTCACGATGACATCGGCCGTGCCGCCGGGGATCAGCGTAGAGCTTGGCTCGTCGCCGCCCGTAAATGCGGAGATGGTGACTGCCTGCATCGTGCCCGTGGGGGTGGACCCGGACCCCGTTCCGCCGGCAGAGAAGCTGGCGTACGCCGCTCCCCCGACTATCAGGAACATGGCCACGATGAGTCCGATGGCAAGTGCGTCCAGTGGCACTCGAGCCGGCTTCGCCGTCACGCCGGTGGGCTCTTCTGAGCTCTGCTGGCTCGGTTCCGAGTGGTTCTTCACGTCTGCTTCCCCTGACTGCTGCTGCTGGAGCGGAGTGCTGCGCCTAACTAAAATGCGTTTGGGGTGAGGCCCTAAGGCCCCACCCCAAAACGCTCATTCTTGGTTGAACTAGATAATCGTGTAGGTGAGCGTGACGGTTGCGTTCTTGCAGCCGTCCTGGTTCGCTAGGGTGTTGTTAAATTTGATGGTTGCCCCGGTCCAGGCGTCAACGGCTGGTCCTACTGCAACCTCGTGACCCACGGTCATGACCGGGCTGGCCAGCGTGTAATCGGCAGCCGAGCATGCACCGGCGCCACCTGCAACTCCGGATATCGCTGCCGTCACGCTAGTGACATACACCGGGCCGTCGTTGTCGTTCTCGAAGTTCCCCGAAAGCGTCTGGGGCGAGTCGCCTGGGTACATCTCGGTCATGGTGCTCGTCTGGTTTGCGACCAGAGCCACGGTCGTGCCGGTTTCAACATCACCGGTACCGGAACCACCTGCGGTCCAGTAGGCATAGGCACCCCCGGCCACGGCGAGCAGGAGGAAGATGGCGATGACCGAGGTCTTCTTCTTGTTCTTGAAACGGTACATAACTGGACTCCTTTCGGGCATTGCCCGGTTGGGGCTAACAAAACTTTCAACTTGATCGGGCCGGCCCCCAGAGCCTCCTAAAGCGTTTTCGATTCTCTCCTTGTGATTCCTGGTCCTACATATCGGCACGTTCTGCAATTAATTAGGTGAAAACAAATATTTGGGCCGAATGACTTAATTCGGGGGGCCGTTCGGCCCTATTTGGCCGCCGGCCGGGATATCCCGGCTGAACTCTATTCCCGGCCTTGCCGGGACCCTTCAGGCGGCTGAAGGCTGCGGTTGTTTCCTCGGTACGGGGGTCTTGGTTGGAAGGTGCGGTCTCGGACCTCTGCTACTGGGCCCGCACGAGATCGCTGACACGTCGAAGCAGGTCGTTCACCGCTGCCTTGTGAGACGCTACGTCCAGCTTCAGGAGGGCATCGGGACTTTCCCGCGAGTGCTCTTCGAGCTCTTCCAGCGCACGTCGCAGCTCACCGTGCAGCGGTCGGGCAGGGGGCAGCTTCAACGCCTCACTCAAATACAGGAGCAGTGCGTGAAGCTGCCTCATGACCCCGTAGACCTCGAACATCTGCGCGGCGATCTGGGGCGACCGGCGCCAGTCCTGCCCCTTGAAGGTGACCTGGGTTACCTTTTGACCCGCGCCGAAACAGTCGTAGGCCACACAACCGCGGAAGCCCTCTGCCCTGAGTCGCTCATGGACGCTGCACCGGAACTGCTCGGTCAGGTTGGGGCACGGCTGCCCGGCGGCTTTGTTAATCGCGAAATCCGGAGAGGCGGAAAAAGCGAGGGCGACACAGCACAGGC
Organism: Actinomycetota bacterium; assembly: GCA_040905645.1. GTDB lineage: Bacteria > Actinomycetota > CADDZG01 > JAHWKV01 > JAHWKV01 > JBBDRH01. The sequence continues at coordinate 2,506 of JBBDRH010000210.1, read as the reverse complement.
CGCAGCATCGCTCGCAGTCTGGTTTCAGACCGGGGTGCTCGGGGATGGGGTCCAGTAGTTCGAGGTCTCGACGCATGAGGTGTTCAGAACATACAACGACCGGCCAGTGCGAGCGCACTAGACTCCTGAGTCCCATGGCCGACAAAGAACTCCTCACGAGACTCCTCGCATCGACCGCGGGCTGGAACAGGTGGAGGGCGAAAGACGCGAAGCGCAGACCGGATCTCAGAGGGGCTGATCTAAAGCACGCCAACCTCAGGGGGGCCGATTTGAGGCGAGCCAACCTGAGCGAGTCCGACCTGTCTCAGGCGAACCTGAGCGAGGCTCGGCTCGGCAGCGCCGACCTCACCAGGGCCGTCCTCATCGAGGCCGACCTCATCGGCGCCGATCTCAGCCGGGCAATCCTCAACGGGGCCGCGCTGATAGGGACGTACCTCATAGGGGCGGACCTCAGGCGATCTACTCTGAACGTCACCGACCTCAGAGGCGCCGATCTCCGGGACGCGGATCTGCGAGGAGCAGACCTGAGAAGCAGCTTCTTTCTGATCCAGGCCCAGCTCGAAACGGCCACCGGCGACCTCGAAACAAAGCTGCCACCGTCCCTGATTCGCCCACAACACTGGCGCCCTTAACGGTCAGGTATGGGGCGCGGCTCTAAGGGCTCACCAGATAAGACTTGCGAGATGGCCCCGCCAAACGGTTCCTATTAACGCCTGCGGCGGCGGCGCCTCCTCGATCTCGAAGCCCGGTACCCGCCCGCGTACGCCGGGGTCGCGGACAGCATGACGAAGCCGGCCATCAAAAGAAACAGTGCCAACGCCCCCAGCGCCAGGCTGTCCATACCTGTGCGTACCAGGGTCTGGGGAGGTGTCACCGGAGACCCGGGTGGCGGCGCCGCAGCCGCCGTCCCGCCCGATGCGGCCGCAGCCGCCGAGGAGGACGAGCTCGAGGAGTTGTTGTTGTTGACGATAATGGCGCCGTCGGCTGCCCGTTGCGGTTGCTGAACAAGGAAGATGTTTGTTGTGACGGAGCCCGGCGGAGGCAGAACGATCGGCGTGCCGGGAGCTGTGATGCTGATCGTAACGCCGTCTGAGGTGTCGGTAACGGACGTGCCTGCGGGGTCGACCGCGGTAACGGTTACCTTATCGGTTTGAGAGGCGCCGGTGTTGCCGGTGAAATCGACCGAGAAGGAACACGTGTAAACGTTCCCCGGCCCCGGGCTTGCCGTTAGGGTCGCGCCCGTTGCACAGCTTCCTCGGCCGTTCAGGTTTCCGTGGACATCGTCCACGATGGAGGTGATCACTACCGACTGGCTCCCATTGTTGGTGACCCTTACGGTGAATGTGAAGCTTCCGCCGGGCTGAGGCCGGGAGACCGGGCTGGCACTCTTGTCCACCTGAATGGTCGACGCTCCGGTGCCCGTCCTCGTGTTGACAAAGGTCCGCGTTTGAGTGGTTCCGGCCGTTACCGCCGGGAAAGTCTGGCTGGGTTGAACATTGAAGCCGCTGACGGCCGTCTCCGCCACGGTACACACGGTGTCTACGGGCAGGTTGCCCACGGAGGTCGTGGCCTGGCTGCCGGTGGCGGTCCGGGTGAAGGGCGAGCCGGCCACGCCGGGGCAGGTGATGGTGAAGGTGAACGTGACGTTCTGCGCATCCGCAGGGGCCTGTTTGATCACAGCCACCGCTCCCGTGTTGGCTCCCGTACGCTGGTTGAAGAACGTCACGGTCTGGGTGATGTCGGCCACCACCGCCGGGAAGGTGAGGTCGGGCTGATCGACGAACCCAGCCACCGGCGTCTCGGCGGCGGTGCAGGTGGTGCCTACGGGGATTCCCGTCACTGCAGTTGACGTGCCGCTTCCGGTCACAGTACGCGTGACATCCGCCTGTCCGGGACAGGAGATCGTGAACGTGAAGACAACTGCTTGAGCATCATCCGGCGCCTGCTTGGTGACTGCCACCGACCCGTTTTGGGCGGTGCGGGTATTCACAAACGTCAGGTTTCGGGTGACCCCGCTCGCCACGGGCGCGAAGGTCTGGTTGGGCAGAACATTGAACCCGCTGACGGGCACCTCGGACGCGGTGCAAACCGTGCCCGGAGTCAGGCCTGTGACCGGCAAGGTGGTTCCATCTCCGGTGACCGAGCGGGTGAATGGAGAGCCGGCCACGTGTGAGCCACCCGCATCGAGACAGGAAATCGTGAATGTGAACACAACGCCCTGCGCATCGGCGGGAGCGTCCTTGGTGACCTGCACCGAACCGGTGGCGACGTTGACATCGGGACCGGCCGCGGCGCAGCGTGACTGCCCGAGGATGATCTCCACCGCCGCCGCCCCTGGGATGGGGGGAAGAAGCGTGATGTGGACCGCGTTGACAACGATGGAAGTTGCCCCCACGACGTTCATCTCAGCCTGCTCGTTCAGGATGATCGAGGCGACTCCGGGTATGGAGATATCGACCGGACCACCGCTGAAGGTGTCGGTGATCGGCGGACCGCCGCCGGGGGC
>JBBDRH010000209.1:0-7157 GCA_040905645.1 Actinomycetota bacterium | reverse complement strand
CGCCTGACCAAGGGGGACTGGACCCCCCTGAAGTCCTGATCGGGGCGGCGCGGGGGGCTCGGGGGCGGGTCTTGCGAACCGACCCCGGCGGGGGGAGGCGAGCCATCCTGAGGGCGGGGTGGAGGGGCGGGTGCCTGAGCGGATGGTTTTTCGACCTTCCCATCGGCCGGCTCACGCCTTGCGATACCGTCCGAAGCGCTCCCGATTTCGGCAAGCAGAGCGCCCACCTCAACGGTGTCACCCTCCCGTACGAGGATGCGCGCCACCGTTCCGGAAGCAGGCGAAGGGATCTCGCTGTCGACCTTGTCCGTGGAGACCTCGACCAGGGGCTCGTCCTCCTGGATCGAGTCGCCTTCCTTCTTCAGCCATTTGGTGATGGTTGCCTCAAGCACCGTCTCGCCGAGCTGAGGCATCTTGAAATCGATCATTTACGAACCCCCACCCGTTTAGATAGCCACCAGCATCTTACCGAACGAGAGCAGCCCGCAGCTTTTTCGCGGACCTACCGGAAAAGAGGCTCAACTTTCTGAGCTTTGTGCCGATAGATAAGGGCACAGTCACAAAACCGGCTCCTGCGGGAGGGCACTTGGAATCTGACGGGGATCTGAACGAGGCTCTCATCGCCGCTCGCGACAACGTGAGCTGGGGCTGGAACGCTCTCTACCGCAGCCTCGCACCCACGGTCACCGGTTACCTCCGCGCCCAGGGCGCCGCCGAGCCCGAGGATCTAGCCGCCGAGGTTTTCGTCCAGGCTGTCAAGAACATCAAGCGCTTCCAGGGAAACGTCACCGCCTTCCGCTCCTGGATTTTTTGTATAGCTCACAACAAACTGGTCGATGATTCCCGCTATCGAAGCCGCCGGCCGGTTCAACCGGTCGCCGACGCCGGAAGCGACCGGGTCTGCTCAACCCGGGTGGAGGAGCAGGTTCTCAACAACCTGGCCAGCGACCGCGTGAGGCAGATGATCGCCGAGTTGACTCCCGACCAGAGGAGCGTCCTGTTTCTCAGGATTCTCGGTGGTTTGACCGTCGACGAGGTGGCACGAGCCCTGAACAAGAACATCACGGCCGTCAAGGCCCTTCAGCGCAGAGGGCTTGCCTCTCTCAAGAAAGAATTCTCCGCCCAAACCGTATCGATTTAACCCCATCGGGCGTTTGCCCTGATAGATGGACAACTATCGAGGCAACGACCCGGAAGTGGACGGCATCTTCGACGGCGAGTCGGAGGATGCCTGGGCAGACCCAAACGTCATCCGGCGCATCACGGAAGACCTGAGGGAGGCTTACGTGCTGCCGTTGGACGATGCGACCCAGGCAAAGCATCTCGCCGCCATAGCCGACGCAATCTCACAGAATGCCAGTCGTCCTCGTGTACTGCCCCTCGCCCAGCGACCCTCCACGGATGGGAGTAGGTGTGCCTCCACCTTCGTGAGGGCCGCTGGGTCGGCGCGGGTTGCACGAGAGGTCTCGACGGCAAGTCTGGCATCACCTTTCGGTGCCCGCGCGGCAGGCACCGCCAGCACTCCGGGCCCCAGGCCGCGAACCCCCCTCGCCGCAGTGGGGAGTCCGCCCGAGCCAAAGACCGCGCATGTCAGCTGGATACGACCCGGAGCTTTTGTGAGCTCGATCTATTCCAAAGCTGCTGTGATCGCCGCCGCGATAGCCGTGAGTGCCTCCGGGCTGGCTATTGCCGGCAGCCTGCCCGACCCGGTCCAGACGGCGTTCTCTGAGGCGGCAGGTGCAATCGGCCTCGACATCCCGGCTCCGATTCAGCCGCCGGCGGTATCGCCCGCGCCCCCTCGGGAACAGGCGGTCGCCCCTCCACTGCTACCGGAGCCTTTGCCCGTCATTCCGCAGGAACCGCTCCCGGTCCCGATCGTTCCACCCCCCGCTCCGGTTGCCGAGGCGCCCAGGGTGCAGGCACCGCCGCCGGCAGCGCAGTTCGCGCCTCCGGCCGCACCGGCAGAAGATCTTCAGGCCTGGCTGACCGAGCTGATCCGCCAGGCGCTTGCGACTGCCAATGCAAGAGCGATGAACCCGCAGTCTCAGCCGGAAGCCGGAGCCGCACAATCCGGGCAAACCGGGGGCCAGTCCTGGGCCTCGGAGAACCCGTGGCAGTCTTACGGCACGAACGGAGCCCAGACCAAAGCGGGCACGGGTTCCGGCTCCGGATATCCGTCCAGCTCCCCGCAGGCCAAGCCGCAAAGCAGGCCCGCCGCCGGGTCCTCATACGACGATTAGTCTTCCTTTTTTCACGCTCAGTGGTATCCATTTCACCAGGAGCGGCGTTAACGACTTCGGATGGTGCCGCCCTTTCGCTTGTGCGTGAGCAGAAGGGCGGCCCATACCGAATTTGTTAGGGCCAATCTGAGTGAGGGTGAGCTACTCATCCGGGGGGAGCACCCTCGCCCAGTTGTCCACCGAAGATCCACAACTAGGAGGTAGGTATGCTGTTGTTCGAGGGGCTGTTCGGCTCAGTAGTGGGCAAAATTCTTGCGATCGTAACGGGCGTAGCCGGGCTTGTTACCGGACTGGCCGTCACCGACGCTATTCCGTTGGATATCCCGGGCCTCGAGAGCGGAACCTCCGCTGAGGTCTCCGGTTCAGCCAGTACTCCGGCCGGAAACGCAAATGTCTCGGCCGGGACCAACGCTTCCACCCCCGAAGTCTCCACCGAAGTTGCCGAAGCGGCACAGCAGCAGGCGACTGCGATCGCCGGCGACGCACTCAACATCGTAGGTGACGCAAACGGCGCCGCAGCGGCCGCCAAGGCTGCAGCCGAAGCTTGTGTGAGCTCGATCACCGCGCAGGTTACCAACCTGACCTCGTTGATTCCCACAATCACCACCCCCGCTGCCGCGCAGGACCTCGTGGCTAAGGCCGGCGTCATCGGCACTGCAGCTCAGAAGTGCGTTGCAGAGGCCGGCAAGCTGGGTCAGAGTGCAGTCGACCTGGCGAAGAAGGCTCTTGAGCAGGCGACCTCCGCCGCCGGGCTGCTGGATGGTCTGGGCCTTCCGACCGGCACCGCCACCGGCAGCGTCGGGCAGGCACTTGGGGCCGCCGACCTGGCGACGGGTATCGCAGATGAGGCTATGAAGCTCGCTCTGAGCATCGCCGAGAAGGTCACGAATATGGCCACCGGCGCGGTCGGCGAGTCCCTGGGCATCCAGGCGCAGGTTCTGGAGTTCGCCCTGAAGTCGGCCAACGCAGCGCAGAACGCGGCCGGCGGCGTGGTTCCCGGCGGCGTGGTTCCCGGCGGGGTCATTCCCGGCGGCATCATTCCCGGCGGCTCCGGCGGCACCGGACTCCCCGGACTGCCGAACATCCCCGGAGTGGGCAGCAACCCTGCCGCCATGGGGCTTGACATGGCACAGGCCGGCATCGGTCTCGCCAGCTCGATCATGAACCAGTTCCTCGGCGGCATGGGCGGGGGCATCATCCCCGGCATTCCCAGCATCCCGGGCTTTGGTGGCTAATCGATAAGACACCACAACAAACAGCCCCCGCTTGATGCGGGGGCTGTTTTTTTGCCTGAACGGCCTCTAGAAAGCCGCCGCGTCTGCCGACCCGGGATCCAGGCCGTACTTCTCTATTGCCGCCGAGACCTCCTCCGGTTTGAGCTCACCCGACTGCGACAGTGCCGAAAGCGCAGCCACGACGATGTGCTCTGCATCGACCTCGAAGTGTCTGCGCAGGTTCTCCCGGGTGTCGCTGCGGCCGAAGCCATCGGTTCCCAGGGGGAGGAACGGACCGGGCACCCATCGTGATATCTGGTCCGGAACTGCCTTCATCCAGTCGGTGGCTGCTACGGCCGGCCCCTCGGCACCCTCCAGGGCCTGTACGACGTAGGGAACCCGGGGAGGTTTGTCGGGGTTGAGCCGGTTGAATCGTTCGACGCTCAAAGCTTCCTGCCTGAGGAGCTTGTAACTGGTCACGCTCCACACATCCGCACTCACGTCGTACTCCTCCAGCATTGCCTGAGCCCTGAGCACCTGAGTAGCCAGGATCGGGCCGCTGCCGAAGAGCTGAACGCGGTACTTGGCGTCCCGACCCCCTTCCCGGAACCGGTAAATACCCTTGAGGATGCCCTCGGTGCTCCCTTCCGGCTTGGCCGGCATCAGGTAGTTCTCGTTGTAGAGGGCCAGGTAATAGAAGACGTCCTCGCCCTTACGGATCATCCGATCCAACCCGTCGCGAACTATCTCGGCCGTCTCGTAGGCAAACGCGGGATCGTAGGACATGCAGTTCGGCATCACCGAAGAAACCAGCAGCGAGTGCCCGTCCGCGTGCTGCAGACCCTCACCGTTCAAAGTGGTCCTTCCCGCGGTGCAGCCGAGCAGGAAGCCTCTCCCCCGGGCATCCCCGAATGCCCAGATCAAGTCTCCGATCCGCTGAAAGCCGAACATCGAGTAGAAGAGGAAAAACGGGATCATGTGGATTCCGTGGGTGGCGTAGGCGGTTCCGGCGGCGGTGAACGAGCCCATGCTGCCCGCCTCGGTTATCCCCTCCTCGAGGATCTGGCCGGTCTGGCTCTCGGAGTAGGAAAGGAGCATGTTGTAGTCGACGGGCTCATACAGCTGACCGACCGAGGAGTGAATCTCGAACTCCTTGAACAGGGACTCCAAACCGAAGGTCCTTCCCTCGTCGGGAATGATCGGCACCACCCGCGGCCCCGCAACCTTGTCCTTCATCAGGTCCTTGAGCAGAGCCACGAAGGCCATGGTCGTGGATACCTCACGTTTCGATTCTTCGGTGCCGGCGTCGAACGCCCGGTACACCGGGTCTCCCGGAAGGACCAGGGGCTTCGGCTTTGAGCGTCGCTCGGGCACATAGCCGCCGAGGACCTTGCGGCGCTGCTTCATGTACATCACTTCATCGGAGTCCTCTCCGGGGTGGAAGAATGGAGGCTCCTCCCCCGACAGCTTCTTGGCCGACACCTCGATGTTGAGCCGCTCGGCCAGCCGCTCCAGCTCCTGCTCGTTCATCTTCTTTATCTGATGTGCGGCGTTGCGCGCTTCGAACTCCCGTCCCAGGGCCCAGCCCTTGACCGTCTTGGCCAGGATCACAACCGGCTTGTCACCCACCTCGGTGGCAGCCTTGTAGGCTGCATAGACTTTGCGGTAGTCATGGCCCCCGCGCTTCAGCTTCCACAGGTCTTCGTCGGACAGGTGCTGGACCATCTTCCTGAGACGCGGATCACCACCGAAGAAGTGCTCGCGGATGTACTGTCCCGACTCGATCGAGTAGCGCTGGAACTCGCCGTCCAGGGTGGTGTTCATCCGGTTGACCAGCGCCCCGTCGGCATCGCGGGCAAGCAGATCGTCCCACTCCCGGCCCCAGACGACCTTGATCACCTCCCAGCCGGCCCCGCGGAACAGCGACTCCAGCTCCTGAATGATCTTGCCATTGCCCCGGACGGGGCCATCCAGACGCTGGAGGTTGCAGTTGATGACGAAGATCAGGTTGTCGAGAGGCTCGTTGGCGGCAAGGTGAAGGGCACCGGCGCTCTCCGGCTCATCCATCTCGCCGTCGCCGATGAACGCCCAGACTCTCTGCTGGGAGGTGTCCTTGATTCCTCGTTGATGCAGGTACCTGTTGAACCGGGCCTGGTAGATGGCGCTGATCGGCGCCAGGCCCATCGAGACGGACGGGAACTCCCAGAAGGTGGGCATCAGCCTGGGGTGGGGGTAGGAGGACAGGCCTCCCTCCCAGGCCGCTTCTCGCCTGAAGTGCTCGAGTTGCTGCTCGGTGATCCTGCCTTCCAGGTATCCCCGAGCATAAATTCCCGGTGCCGCGTGACCCTGGAGCCAAACCTGATCACCGCCGCCGGGATGGTCCTTTCCGCGGAAGAAGTGGTTGAACCCGACCTCGTATAGCCCGGCAGCCGACGCATAGGTCGCCAGATGCCCGCCGATTCCGACGTGAAGCTTGTTGGCCCTGATGACCATCGCGGCCGCGTTCCAACGGATCAGCTGGCGGATTCGGAACTCAAGAGCTTCGTTGCCCGGATAGTAGGGCTCCTGCTCGGGAGAGATCGTGTTGATGTAGTCGGTTTGGACCATCGAGGGAAGCCCGATCTGTCGCTGCCGGGCATGCAGGAAGATGCGGTGCAGCAGGTAGCGCGCCCGTGCGTGGCCGTGGGTGCCGGCCACGTCGTCGATGGCGGTGAGCCACTCGGCCGTCTCATCCGGATAGGGATCGGGCAGGTGGCCTTTGAACAGGTCGTAGGGCACTCGGGGCTTCCCCCCTTTCTGAAACGCTGATGGTGCTGCGTCACCAAACAGTTTGAACGATTTTGGCCGACGGGTGGCGCCGGCTACCGGTGCAGCGGCTTTCCGGCCAGCGCGAGCATCGCCTCCCCCATCGCTTCCGACAGCGTGGGGTGCGGATGGATCAGCGGCGCCACCTCAGAAGGATAGGCTTCCCAGTTCGTGATGAGCTGAGCCTCTGCGATCAGCTCCGTCACCCGCGGCCCAACCATGTGAACCCCCAGAACCGGGCCGTCGGAGGCGGCGACGACCTTCACGAACCCTGCCGACTCTCCCAGGATCGTCGCTTTGGAAAATGCCGCCCAGGGCAGCTTGACCGTTTGGACTTCGTAACCGGCTTCCCTGGCCTGACTTTCGGTGAGCCCCACAGATGAAATCTCGGGGAAGCTGTAGGTGGCCCGAGGGACCCCCAGGAGGTCCAACGGAGCGCTGCCGGCCGCACCGGCAACCTGCTCGGCCACATGGATGCCCTCGCCGAAAGCTACGTGGGCAAGCTGGAAATGCGGAAAGGGAACCCCGGCCCCCGGCTGGGTGATCAGGTCCCCCACCGCCCATACCCCCTCCACGCCGGTACGGCAGTGCTCATCGGTGACGACGAAGCCCTTGTCGAGGGTGATGCCGTTCTCCTCGTAACCGAGCCCCTCGGAAACCGGGCCCCGGCCGACCGCCACCAGACACCGCTCCGCCTCCAGAGTCTCGGGATTGCCCGCGGCGGTTTCGATGTCCAACACCGCGCCGCCTTCGCTGCGGGCGGCCGAGATGACCTTTGCGCCGGCCAGGCTCCTGATTCCCCGCTTGTCGAACTGGCGCTTGACCTCCTTGGAGACCTCCTCGTCCTCCCCCGGAGCAAGGCGCGGGAGCGCCTCGATCAGAGTTACCGCCGTCCCCA
>JBBDRH010000208.1:0-1214 GCA_040905645.1 Actinomycetota bacterium | reverse complement strand
AGGGCCTCTTCGACGCTTGGAGCGCTCTTCTCGACCTGTTCCACCATTCGATCCTTCACTCAGGGTCCTGGTTCTTCTCGTCACTCTTGAGCTTGGCTTCGCGCTTGGCTTCGGCCTGCTCGATCATCCTCGCCATGAAGCCCGATGGCTTCGCTGGCTTGGGCGGCTGTTTCCCCTTCTTGGGTTGGCTGCCCTTGGGGTTAGGAGGCTTCTTCGGCCCGCCGGTGCCCGGCTTCTTCTTCGCGCCCTGCCCACTCCGGCTCCCCTGGCCGCGCTTGACGGTGCCCTTGGCCTCGATCGTCTTCGTCCCAGCGTCGGAGCCCGAACCTGAGCCAGAGCCGCCCTTCTTGCCGGCCCCGCCTGGACCGCCTTCTAGCGGCTGGACCCGTTTGAGCAGGAAGTGCTGCTGGCCGATCTGCCACGCGTTCGATGTCGTCCAGTACACGATCAGCGCGGTCGGCACCTGGAAGAAGAAGATCCCGAAGAAGAGCGGCAGATACTTGAGGAGCTTCTGTTGCTGGCTCGCGGCGGCGGGCGAGGCTCGCATCATCTGACGAGAGGAGTAGTACATCGAGAAGATCATCGCGCCCAGGAGCACGAAGTAGGGGATACGAGCCGGCCAGCCGCCCCCGCAGTCCAAGGTCGTGATCTCGAGCCTGGCCTTGGTATCGGCGGCGTGCGCCACCGCCGTCGTCTCCTCGACACCACGCTGGACGGTGGCCACCGAGGGTGCCTTCGTGTCTGGATCGCCCGGGGACTCGATCCCAGTCACGCGCATCCGCTCTTCACCGATGATGATCAGCGGCCCTGCTTGGTCCAAGGTGAACGTGCCTTGGATCTCGATCGTGGTCTCCACGCCGTCCACGGCGGTAGTCAGCGTTCCGTTGGTGACCGTTGGGGAGCGTGGGTTCCCTGACTGAGCGGGGGAGCAGAGCAGGTTCATCCCAAGGAACTGGGCACCGGAGTGCGGCGCCACGACGACGGCCTCGTAGAGCGATGAGTCTTCCGGGATGTGGATATCCACGCCCGGGAGCGGGGGACGAAGGACCAAGTAGAGGCAGAAGAACACCGGCATCTGCAGCAGCAGCGGGAGGCAGCTCGCCAGGGGGTTGACCCCGTGCTCCTGGTAGAGCTTCATCATCTCTTCCTGTTGCTTCTGCTTGTTGCCCTTGTACTTCTGCTGGATCTTCTTCATCTGAGGCTGGATCGCCTGC
>JBBDRH010000207.1:0-7195 GCA_040905645.1 Actinomycetota bacterium | reverse complement strand
CCCTTCGGTCGCTGCGGACCGGAAAAGGCAAAGGCTTGGATATTCGGGCTTCCTGCGGCCTCGCCTGACGCCACCTCCCGCGCCCCAAACCTCGCAAACGTTGGCTGACAAGGCACTATTGCGGGGCGGTGCAGCCGCGCTTAGCTCACCAGCGCCGGCGGTTCCGCTAGAACACCAGGCTGCTCGCCGGCGAAGGCCGGACAGATGGCCTTGTGGGGGCACCAGGCGCAGAGACTGCTCACCCGGGGGCGCCAGTCGTTCTTCTCATGCGCCCTAAGGATGGCCTGAGCCAGGGCGTCGAGCTGACGTTCCATCGCCAGGAGCATCTGCGCTGTGGGGACGAGCGTTATCACCTCGGGCTTGCGGAGCTGGATCAGGCGCAGGAGCTTGGGCATCTTGCCAAACTCCCGCCAGCACACCAGCGCGTAGAACTTGAGGCCGAAGAAGGACCCGAGGGCGTAGGTCTCCGAAGGAGATCTTCCGGTCTTGTAGTCGCTGAGAACCCAGTCACCGTCCGCCGTTATCTCAACCCGGTCGATGATTCCACGCAGGATCGTGCGTTGCGTCTCGTGCTCCACCCACCACTCCATCTCGTAGGGAGCGACTCTGGTGGGATCCTCCATCTTGAAGTAGTTGACCAGCAGGCTGCCACCGTGGTCCAGCCACTCGGCTTCTTCCGCGGGGTCCAGTTTGAGCGCCGAGTACTCCGGGTCCGCCTTGAGGTTTTCCCACACCTGCAACATGAAGGAGTGGGCATTCTCGATGGTGCGTTGCGCCGGTTCCAGCACATACAGCTGCTCAAGGGCCGCATGGATAAGGGTGCCCTTCGTGCTGAAGATGTCGGCGGGCTCGGGCAACCGGTCGATCACCCGGAACTTGAAGAGCTGGGGGCACGTCTTGTAATCCGATGCCCGGGAGGGTGAGAGCCTGATGGGTAGGTAGCTTGCCGCGAGCCCTTCCGCCTCCAGCTGCCGATCCTTTTCCCGAAGGGCTGCTGCGCTCACCTCGCTCATGGTCACATCTTAGGAGGTGGGTACGACAACCCGGTTGCTTTCGGCTAGAAAAGCGACATTTGATCCGGGCTCAGGTCCGTGCTTGGTCTCCTGGGGCGCCGCTTGATCTTGGGGCGAGCGGGGGGGCGATCCTCCCAGAGGGGAGGGTCCGGGAGCAGGGGAAGCTGACGGGCGGATTGCGGCTGTGGGGCCAGGGCTTGCTGATCGGGTCCGAAGCGGAGCTGATCCCTGCAGATCACGGAGGGCGGGTCGCTGCCCTGACCGGTTGACCAGGCGGATGGGTACCAATCGAGCATGAACCCGAGAAGCCCGGGAAGGCTCGACTGTTCGGGGCCGATGGGGAGAGTGGCAGGCATCATTTGATCGGGTTGACCCGCTTGAGAATCGGGTAGGGGTTGGTGGCCGCTCCTGCGGGAACGTGGGTCTCGAAATGCAGGTGCGGGGGGGTGCCCACCGCATTCCCCGTGGTGCCCACGTAGCCGAGAACCTGGCCTTTTTTGACCTTGGCCCCGTTCCTGACGCCGGGTCCGTAGCCGTTGAGGTGGGCGTAGTAGTAGCTCCAGTTGTCGCCCGGCGAGCGCAACCAGAGCTTGGTGCCGCCCAGAGGGTTGACTCCGACCTGCTCGAGGGTGCCGCTGACGACTGCCAGGACGGGAGTTCCCTTGAGCGCAAATATGTCGGTGCCCTGATGCCGCCGCCCTCCCGGGCGCGCCCCACCCCATGAATCCACGTAGGAGTAGGGCGCCTTGACCGGAAAGACGAATCCGGACTTGCCGTCGTCGAACTTGGCCTTTGCCGTTTCGTACTGCTTTCCCAGGGTCCTGAGCGAGCCCTGCATCTGCTTTTGCCGCCGCTCGAGCTCCCCCACCGTCCGCTGCTGCTCCGCCCGTTGAGCATCGAGCTGGGCCTGAAGCCCCGCGGTTTTGTCCCTGAGCTGGATCACAGAGTTGAGGGTCTCGCTGTCCTTGCTCGAGATGGCTTCGATGATGTCGACTGCAGTCGCGAACTCGCGGTAGGTGCGCGCTTCCATCAGAACGTTCATCAAGCCGGTTGGACCGGACCGGTAGGTGGATGCCGCCCGGGCGTTGATCGATCCCCGGACCACTCCGAGCTGAGAGTCGAGCGCCTGGATCGCGGCTTGAGTGGCGGCGATCTGTGCGGACAGCGACTCCATCTTGCTCCAGGCCGTCTCGTAGGCGCGAACGACCTGATCGAGCTGCTTTTGCGCTGCCCGGACGCTGTTGAGAGTGGCGCTCATGTCGGACTGCAGCTTGGCGAGCTCCTGCGGGGAAGGCAGCTGGGGCGGCACCGGTCCCGCCGCCGCGGGCGTGGGCCAGCCTACCCAGATCACTGCGAGCAGAAGGCTTAAGAGTTTTATTGAGGGGCGACGAAGGGTCACCCGGCCGATTTTAAGGTCGCGAATAACGAGTTTCGCGGTGTTAAGAAGAGTAAGTTCTGTTAATTTCCGGTGTCTTGTGTCAACAAAAAGCTAGACCACAAGATGTAGTGACTCCGCCCGAACTTGAGACCCTAGCGGGGGAGGCGGGGGCGCCGGGGCCCCATGTGCGTATAGCAGAATGACGACTTGTTATAGACGGATAGTACCGTCTTGCAGTTGGGGTGAGTGCAGACGCGGCCCGGCATCAGCGTACGCGTCCGCCTGGGGAGACCTCGAACCGGAGTTGCTTTGACTGCTTTGCTCATTGTCCAAAAATGGGGTAGGAACCTGAGAATTTCGTTAAGGCAGGGTAAAAGCTCGCCAAGGATTTAGTCTCCTTCATGGTATTAGTGCTCTCCAGATCATTTCCGCAACGCCCCGTACCATCCGGGCATCGGACTCCTTGTCCCCGGGACCATCCCCCGACAGCTCCTCAAGAAATGCCTGTGAGAAGAAGGTGCCCAGGATCATTCTCGCTCCATACCCTGCCGACACTTGTTCGGAAACCCTTCCGAGGCGCTGTTCTTGAATCAAGTAGTTGGTAACCGCATCCAGCGCCTGCGTGGGACCTGTTTCGGTTGCTTTGAAGCTTGCCTGATTCTTGGCGAGAAGATCCTGATCGGACAAAACGCCTGCCGCAATGGGAAGGATATCCCGGTAGAAGCTCAGCGCAACCGTACCCAGCTCCTCAAGCGTCTGGATCACGGTCCCGGTACCCACCCGATCGGGGAGCGCGCAGAGCATGGCGATGAAGTCCGGGAAGCACGTCTTGACGACCTCTACTACCAACGCGTCCTTGTTCGGGAAATGCCGGTAGATGCTCCCTTCCGCACATCCGGCGGCTTTGGCAATGGCCCGGGTAGTTGCCGCGCCCAGGCCCGCGTCCAAGATGAGCTGCTCGGCGGCGTAAAGGATGTCCTCGCGGACGCTTCCGGTCGCTTGCTTCATGGGAGTCGATTCACTCCGCCGCGGGTGAACCGTGCCAGCTGCCCGCTGTTGTCGTCTATACCTTCGACCAGGATCTTCACCATGCCCGTGACAAATTCCAGGCTCGAGTCGACATCCTCCTCACCGGTGATCTCCAGGCCCAACGCATGGGCAGCCAGCGCTCCCATCAGCAACGTTGCCACCTGATCGGGCGCTATCTGAGGGTTGATGCGCCCAAACCGTTGTTCCAGGGCCAGATAGCCGGAGACGGCCGCCACATCGTGGCGAGCTGATGTTTTCGCGTCGTCGGAAACACCGATGGGCAGGGCTCGGCTGTTCGAGCCGTTGGCCAGCCCGTAGAAGTAGTAGTGAAGAGTTGTGCGGGCGACCTCGGCGAGGTTGTCCTCGACGCTCTCAACCCCCGCTTTGAAGGGAAGCTCGAACAACAGCTTCTTCAATCGATTTAGAGCGGTCAGGCCGGCGCCCGCCCGTTCGGTTGGGGGAGATGCAGCTCTGAATTGGCCGGTTGTTCTCGCCGGCCCCCCTGCAACCGAGGCGCCCGGCCCTGCCTGCCCCGACTGCCTCCCGGTCGCGGGCCTCCCTTCCGCCCTTGCGGCCTCTGCCTGCCCCGCGCTCGGCGGCTGTCCTGCTGCCGGCCGCGGCGGCTCTGCAGACGCCGACGGCCCTGTTGTCCGCCCCGGGGGTCCTTCCGAGCCCGCCGCGGACGACGGCCCTCCTGCTGCCGGCCCTCCTGCTGCCCATACCGGCCCGGCTGAAGCCGCCGACCCCGCCAATCGTGAGCGGAGTTGAGGGACGGGGTCGGGAACGCCCGCCGCCGCGACCATCGCCGGCTCTCGAGCGGCCAGCTCGAGGCGCGGGGCGGCCTTTGCATCGATAAGCGCCCTCCGTAGTAGTTCCGGCTCCTGAGGTTCGTCTCGGCGATCCTTCACGTGGCTTCGGACAAATATCACCGCCACCAGGCTGGCCAGAAGCAAAAAACCGATCGCTATGAGCATTCCCGAGTGGATCGCGTCGACAAACGCATTCTGTGCGGCGGCGACGACTCGTTCGACGACCGCGTCGGAGGTTCCGGGGGGTACCTGCCGGCGGAGGGTGGCCAAAGAGCCTCCTCCCGCGGCGGCATTTGAGGAGGCTTGCTCCGCGATGGACCGTGCCGTCTCGCCGGGTATTCCGCCGTCGAGAAGACGCTCCAGGAGCCGATCCTTGAACGATGAGGTGACCACCGCGCCCAGCAGCGCGATGCCCAACACTCCCCCCAGCTCCCTGGTGGTATTGGTTGCGGCGGAGGCAACGCCGGCATGCTCCGGGTCGACCGAGCCCATCACCGCCGCAGTCATCGGGGCCAGGGTCAGCGCCATCCCGCTACCGAGGACCAGGAAGGCCGGAAGGATGACATAGCTGTAGGAAGAGGTTGGATCGGTCCGCAGCAGCAGCGCCATGCCCCCTGCGGCGATGGCACAGCCGGCGGTCATGAGCCATCGCGACCCGTACTTATCGGACAGCTTCCCGGAGATCGGCGAGATGACCAGGATGGCAACCGTGAAGGGAAACAGACGCACTCCGGTCTCGAAAGGAGTGAACCCGCGGACGTTTTGAAGGTAGAGGGCGAGGAAGAACGTCGTTCCGAACAGCGCGAAGAAGACGGACGCTGCCACCACGTTGGACGCCGCAAAGGTGGGGTTGCGGTAGAAGGACAGCGGGAGCATCGGTGAGAACCTCTTCGACTCGATCACCATAAAAACGATCAGAAGGAAGGCGGAGAGCCCGAAGGACCAAATGATCACCTCATCGGTCCAGCCCCGGTTTCCCCCTTCGATCAACGCGTAGACCAGGAAGAACAGCCCGCCGGTGCCCGTCAGCAGGCCGGGCACATCGATCCGCCGGGTACCCCGCCAGTCCCGCGACTCCCGGACCACGATCGCCGTAACAACCAGACCGATCACCCCCACGGGGAGGTTGATGAAGAAGATCGACTCCCAGGAGTGGTGCTCGACCAGATAGCCCCCGACCAGTGGGCCGACCGCGACTGCGAGACCCGACATCGCCGCCCATATTCCGATCGCTGCTCCGAGCTCCCTGCCCTTGAAGGTGGCGGTGAGGATTGAAAGAGAGCCCGGGAGGAGGAGGGCTGCGCCGAAGCCCTGGACCGCTCGGAAGGCAATCAGCGCCTCGGTCGAGGTCGCGGTTCCGCAGCCAAGCGAGGCGAGAGTGAACACCACCAGACCGATCATGAAGAACTTCTTGCGGCCGAACAGGTCCCCCAGCGATCCGCCGGTGAGCATGAACGAGGCGAAGGTCAGCGTGTAAGCGTCGATGATCCACTGAAGGTCGGAGACGCCTGCCTGTAGGCTGCGCTGCATCGTCGGCAGCGCCACGTTGACCACGAGGTTGTCGAGCATAGGCATGAAAAGGCCGAAGACCATGGCCACGAGCGTGAGCCATTTACGCCTGTTGGAGATCTCTTGTTTCCTGCCCGACCTCGTCGTTGTGGCCATGCGGTTCCTGCTAGGGAAGTGTTCTGACGATTGTGAGTGAGCGCTCACTCTCCGTCAAGTTGGGTGGCTAGGGAACCGGCGGGGTCTCGTCCCGCTCGGCCAGTAGGGCCTCCCGCCGGGCGAGTCTGGCCTTGCGCCGGACCTCGGCCTGGCGCATCCGTCGGATCTCATCGGGGGTCTCTGCGATCAGGCGGGGTACCGGTACCGGGCGGCGGGTTTCCGGGTCCACAGCCACGAACAGCAGGTAGGCCGTGGAGGCGTACCTGGTGACCCCCGTCATGACGTTTTCGGCCTCGACTCTGATCCCGACCTCCATCGAGGTGTTGCCCACGCCGTTCACCGAGGCGGTCAACGTCACCACATCCCCGAGCAGGACGGGCTGCAGGAAGCTCATCTCGTCGATGGCTGCGGTGACCACCGGCCGACCGCAGAACCGCACAGCCGCGAGCGCACCGGCTGTATCGACCAGCTTCATTATTGATCCACCGTGGACCGACCCGGCAAGGTTGGCGTCGGCGATGCCCATGTGCTGAGCAAGAACGACCCGGGACTGCTTGACGGTGCGAACGTCCTCCATATGCGTCAGGTTATATCGACGCGAGCCAATAGACTTGATGGTTCAACTGTCTTCAATCTCAAGGGGTTTGTCCATGACTACGACTACCAAGACAACAGGCGCGGAAGAGGTCAGGTGGAGTCTGGACGACATCTACCGGGGCTCCGAGGATCCCAAGTTCCAGACCGACATCGATTCGGCCACCCTTCGGGCCAGGCAGTTTCGAGACCAGTACCACGGGAAGGTGGCCAGCCTCGACGCCAAGGGCCTTCGGGACGCCGTGGCCGAGCTCGAAAAGCTGACTGCCGATCTCATGCGCCCGTCGATCTTCGCCATGCTGCGGTACGCCACCGACACGGCGGATCCCGCCCGGGGTGCTGCGCGGCAGAGACTGATGGAGCTCTCGACCGTCCTGTCGGCCGAGACCCTGTTCTTTGTCCTGGAGTGGGTGGCGTTGGACGACGAGGCGGCCGAGAAGCTGCTCGCAGATCCGGTTCTGGAGAGCTACCGCCACCATCTGCAGTCGGAGCGACGTTACCGCCCCTACGTCCTATCGGAGCCGGAGGAGCGGATCATGGCGGAGAAGGCGGCGACCAGTGAGAGTGCCTGGGCGCGCCTGTTCGAGGAGCTTACGGCGGAGATCTATCCGATCATCGACGGCGAGGAGGTGCTGTGGGAGCAGGCGATGGCCATGCTCCAGCAGCCGGATCGGGATCTCAGGCGCCGGGCGGCCGAAGCGATAACC
>JBBDRH010000206.1:0-1216 GCA_040905645.1 Actinomycetota bacterium | reverse complement strand
CAATGCGCGCGGCAAACTCCTTGGTGGCGACCGGGGCGATCGAGCTCATGTCGATCACCAGCTTGCCGGGGCCAATGCCTTCCGCGATGCCCTGCTCGCCGAACAGCACGGCCTCAACGTCTGGGGTGTCAGGCAGCATCAGGATAATCACTTCGGCAGCCCGTGCGACCGCCGCCGCGCTATCGGCCGCCGTGCCGCCTTTCTCGACAAGGAACCTGGAGACGTCTTTGACCCGGTGTAGGTGCAAGGCGTGACCAGCAGCTAGCAGGTGCCCAGCCATCGGGCGGCCCATGACGCCCAGTCCGATAAAACCGATGTCCATTGTTCCTAATCCTTCAGAGGTATTGCTGCATCCAGCCCAGACCTGCGCTGGTAGTGGTCTGGGGCTTGTATTCGCAACCGACCCAGCCGTCGTAGCCGAGCCGATCCAGCTCCGAGAGCACGAAGCCGTAGTTGATCTCGCCGGTGCCGGGCTCCCCACGCCCGGGATTATCGGCAATCTGAACGTGGCCGATCCGCTCGCGCAGCCGCTCGAACGTCGGCACCAGATCCCCCTGCATCACCTGCATGTGGTAGAAATCGTACTGAATGTGGAGGTTGTCATGGCCGACGCGGTCCAGGATGCGCTCGGCATGGGCCGTGGTCGACAGAAAGAAATGCGGGATGTCGCGGAGATTGATTGGTTCTATCAGCAGCCGCACCCCGGCATTAGCGCAGCGTGGAGCCGCCCATTTTAGGTTTTCCACCAACACCGGCTCGAGGACATCGGAGCCGACCCCCTGCGGGACCAGGCCGGAGATCACGTTCACCCGGTCGCAACCGAGCGCCACCGCATAATCCAGTGCCTGTAGCACCCCCTTCCGGAACTCCTCGACCCGCGTCGGCAGGCAGGCGATGCCGCGCTCGCCAGCAGCCCAGTCTCCAGACGGAACGTTGAACAGAGCCTGCGCGAGGCCGTGCTGCTGAAGTGCCTCTACAACCTTCTCCTTTGGTTCGGCATAGGGGCTGAGATACTCGACCGCTCGAAAGCCGTCGGTGGCGGCCGCGGCAAATCGGTCGAGGAAAGCGTGCTCCTGGTAGAGCATGGAGAGGTTGGCGCTAAACTTGGGCATCTTTGTTCCTTTCTTTCGTCTGTCAGGCCGCCCAGGCTCTGCAGAATCTCCTCTTTCTTGCCGGAAAGGATGAGGCTGGTTCAGGCGGCGGTCCGACCGGTGCG
>JBBDRH010000205.1:0-7212 GCA_040905645.1 Actinomycetota bacterium | reverse complement strand
CTCGAGGCGCCTGGACGTTCTCGGTGCTCGTGCTACCTTCAGGAAGGTACACCCATGAAGGATCGATCGCTCACCCGCGCTTTCAGCCTGATCGCCCACGTCGACCACGGAAAGTCGACTCTGGCCGACCGCATCCTCCAGGTGTGCAAGGCGGTGCCCGACCGCGACATGCGGGAGCAGTATCTCGACAAGATGGACCTCGAGCGCGAGCGCGGCATCACCATCAAGGCTCAGGCCATCCGGCTGAAGTACCCGGCGAGGGACGGCCGGATCTATGAGCTCAACCTGATCGACACCCCGGGCCACGTCGACTTCAGCTACGAGGTGTCCCGGGCGCTGGAAGCCTGCGACGGGGTAATCCTCCTGGTCGATGCTGCGCAGGGGATCGAGGCCCAGACTCTGGCCAACCTCTATCTGGCCATGGATGCCGAGCTGGAGATCATCCCGGTCCTGAACAAGATCGATCTTCCCTCGGCCGATCCCGACCGGGTGGCCGAGGAGCTTTCCAACCTCATCGGCGTCCCGGCGGACTCATTTCTCAGGGTTTCGGGCAAGACGGGTGAAGGCGTGGAAGAGCTGCTCGAGGAGGTGGTCAGAAGGATCCCGCCCCCTAAAGGAAACCCCGACGAGCCGACCCGAGCCCTCATCTTCGACTCGACCTACGACAACTACCGGGGGGTGGTGACCTTCGTCAGGGTCCTGGACGGCTCTCTCAGCGCTCGCCAGAAAATAAGGATGATGGCGACCGGCTCAACCGTCGAGACTGAGGAGGTGGGCGTGTTCGCCCCCGACATGCAGCCGGTGGCGCGGCTCGACGCGGGCGATGTCGGCTACCTGATCCCGGGCGTGAAGAACGTGCGGGAAGCCAAGGTCGGCGACACGATCACCGACTACGCCCACCCCGCCTCGACACCTCTGCCCGGATACCGGGAGCCGAAGCCGATGGTCTGGGCCGGTCTGTACACTACCAACTCGGACCAGTACCCGCAGCTGAGGGAAAGCCTGGAGAAGCTTCAGCTCAACGACGCTGCGCTCGTATTCGAGCCGGAAACGTCGCCGGCGCTGGGATTCGGCTTTCGGTGCGGGTTTCTGGGCCTGCTCCACATGGACATCATCCGGGAGCGGCTGGAGCGCGAGTTCGATCTCGACATCCTGGTTACCATGCCCAGCGTGGCCTATCAGGTGGTTATGAACGACGGCGAGATCCTTCACATCCACAGCCCGGCGCAGATGCCCGAACCGGGCACCTTCCTCGAGATCAGGGAGCCCGTGGCGTCGGTGATGATCATCACCCCCGCGGAGTACGTCGGCACCCTCATGCAGCTGTGCCAGGAGCGGCGGGGAGAGCAGAGAGGGATAACGCACCTATCGAAGCTATCCGTGGAGCTCAAGTACCAGATCCCGCTCGCGGAGATGATGGTGGACTTCTTCGATCAGCTGAAGAGCAGGACCAAGGGCTACGCGTCGGAGGATTACGAGCCGATCGGGTACGCCGCCGGGAACCTGGTGAAGGTGGAGATCATGCTCGCCGGGCACCCGGTCGACGCCTTCAGCGCGATCATCCATCGAGACAACGCCTACTACTACGGCAGGAGGATGGCGGCCAAGCTCAGGGAGCTGATTCCCAAGCAGCAGTTCGACGTCGCCATCCAGGCCTCGATCGGATCTAGGATCATTGCGCGTGAGACAATCAAGGCGTACCGCAAGGACGTTATCGCCAAGTGTTATGGCGGCGACATCACGCGAAAGCGGAAGCTTCTCGAGAAGCAAAAGGCCGGGAAGGCCCGGATGAAGCATGTCGGTTCCGTGCAGGTACCTCAAGAAGCCTTTATGGCTGCACTAAAGTTGAACGAGAACAAGTAGGTAGGAGGCGATGATTAGCTCAGCTTCTTTGCCTGCCGGCGGCCGAGTACTGGATCGCCGGAAGGCCTCGGTTCTGCGCGCGATCGTCCGGGAGTACGTGAAGACCGGCCAGCCGGTCGCGTCCAAGACCCTGGCCGATCGTTATCGCCTGCAGGTCTCCGCCGCGACCATCCGCAACGACATGGGGGTACTCGAGGAGCTCGGCTACATCATTCAGCCCCACACCTCGGCCGGCAGGATCCCGACCGATCTGGGATACCGGTGGTTCGTCGACAACTGGCCGGGCAGCGCCTGGCCGGACATCACCGAGGCCGAGCGCAGGGCGATCGATTTTGTGCTCGACGCCGAGTTCAGAGGCCTCGAGTATGTGCTCGACTCCACCTCGCACGTGCTCTCAACGCTCACCGAGTCCGCCGGCATCGCCCTCGCCCCTCCTTCGCGCAGGAACCTGGTGCGCCGGATCGAGCTGCTCAGACGGGACGCACGGCGTGCGACGATGCTCTTGATAGCCCGCAGCGGCGAGGTCGAGCAGGGGGTCGTCGAGTTCCCGACCGAGATGACCGAAGACGACCTGGCCGGCATCACCAGGGACCTCAACGCCAGGATTGACGGAGTCGAGTTCAGCAAGCTCGGCCCTGCGATTCTCGAGTCCCCCAACGTGAGTGCCGACGAGCGAGCCGTCGCCGAGGAGGTCAACGAGCTGATGGCGGCGCGCGCGAGCCAGCGGATCTTCCGGGGGGGCACCGCGAACATACTCTCGAAGCGTTATTTCTCCGATATCGAGACGGTCCACGAGATCGTCGACGCACTCGAGCATCCGATGGTTCTTTCCGGCATGATGACCGCCGCCTCCGGTTCGGCGACTCTGTTGGTCTTCATAGGGCAGGAGGTCCCCGTCGAGCAGATGAGAGCGTGCACGGTGATCTTTGCTCCCTACGACGCCGGCTCCGACCGGCAGGGCAGCATCGGGGTCATCGGCCCCACCCGCATGGACTATCCGCACACGATTGCCGCGGTGGAAGCGGTGGCCCGGCGCCTCAGTGCTCTGCTGGAAACGGAAGGTTGAGAGTGCCGAAGGACTACTACGAGACCCTGGGCGTTTCCCACACCGCCTCGGTGGACGAGCTGAAGAAGGCCTACCGGAAGCTGGCACGCCAGTATCACCCCGACGCCAACCCCGACGACCCCAATGCCGAAGCCAAGTTCAAAGAGCTGGGCGAGGCCTATTCAGTCCTCTCCGATCCGGCCCGCAGGAATAACTACGACCGCTTCGGCACCGCAGGCTTGGGGGCGGGCTTCGATGCCTTCGATATATTTGCCTCCTTCTTCGGCGGGGATCCTTTTGGATTCGGGGGCAGGACCGGTCCGGAGCCGGGCCGGAACCTCGCCGTTGCTGTCGAGATCACGCTCCAAGAGGTCGTCACCGGCGTGACCAAGACCTTCCCTGTCAGAAGTCTGCGCGCATGCCAGCGCTGTTCCGGATCCGGTTCGGAGCCCGGTACGAAGGCGTCGACCTGCCTGCGATGCGCGGGTGCCGGCACCATCCGAAGCGTCCAGCGCGGCTTTTTCGGGAACATGATGACCGCATCGACCTGCCCGGACTGCCAGGGGTTGGGCCAGCGCATCGAGGCGCCCTGCACCGAGTGTCAGGGCCAGGGACGGGTGGATCGGGAGGACGAGGTCAGCGTCGACATTCCTGCCGGAGTTGAGGACGGCATGCAGCTGCGCGTCAGCGGCCGCGGCGAGGCCGGCCCCCGGGGAGGCGAGCCGGGAGACCTGTACGTACAGCTTCGGGTCAAGCAGATGCGCGGGGTCGAGAGGCAGGGTGAGGACCTCCTGTACACGGTCGAGCTGCCGTTCACGCAGGCTGCTCTCGGTGCGGCTTTGCGCATCGACTCGTTCGATGGAACCGTGGAGCTGGATATCCCTCCCGGAACTCAGCCAGGGGACACCTTGAAGGTCAAAGGCGCCGGCCTGGCACGGCTCGGCAGGGGCGGACGAGGCGATCTGCTCGTAAAGGTCAAGGTCGTGGTGCCCACCGGCCTTCCGGGCGAGCAGGACCAGCTGGTTCGCAAGCTCGCAGCATTGCGGGGCGAGAACGTGGCCGAGTCTCAGGGCTTCATGGGCAAGATAAAGAGCGCCTTCAGGGCTTGAGACGACCGAGCGCAGAGCGAAGCGAAGCTCTCGGACGTCATAAAGAGACGCCGCCGCAGGTGGCGCCTCGCCCTTCTGGGCCGTACTTTTTCGCCGACCCTGCCTCGATCTCGGAAAACCGGCTGACGCTGAGTGGCGCCGACGCGCGCCACCTTGCGGTGCGCCGGGCCAGGCCGGGGGAAATCGTCCATGTGGGAGATGGCGCCGGCACGATCTTTGAAGCCCGGCTCGAGTCGATCGAGGCAAACGAGGTTGCCGCTTCGATCCTCTCCGCCCGGCAGGTCCAGGCCCCCAGCCCCGGCGTGACGGTGCTCCAGGGCCTGGCCAAAGGCACCAAAGTGGATTGGGTGGTTGAAAAGCTCGTGGAGCTGGGCGTCGATCGGGTCGCCGTGTTCACATCGGGCCGCAGTGTGCCGGTGTGGGATCGGGCAAAAGCGGAGGCCGCGGCCCAACGCTGGCAGCGAATTGCGCTGGCCGCGGCGAAACAATCCCGGAGGGCGTGGCTGCCGGAGGTCCCGGGGCCGCTGACGACCCAAGAGGCGGTACAGCTTGTGGAGAGAGCGTCGATGGCCCTGGTGGCCGCCCCGAAGGCTGAGCTGAGATTGCGGCAGGCCATCGACGGCGAGCCTCCTACGGAGGTCCTGCTGGTCGTCGGGCCGGAGGGGGGCTTGGCGGACCATGAGGTCGATGCGTTCGTTGGCGCCGGTGCGACGGCGGTCGATCTTGGCTCTCAGATTCTGCGTACCGAAACTGCGGGACTGGCGCTGGCGGCGGCCGTGATGTTCCATTTCGGCAGGTTTGGGTGAGGTGCCGGGAAGACGGCAGGTGACATCGAGGCGATGGTAGTGTACCGCCCGTGCAGAAACGACTGATATGCCTCTGCCTGCTAGTGGCCCTCGCCGCAGCAGCTTGCGGCGGCGATGAGCTGGAGGACCCCGCCGGCAAAAAAGCTGAGGCGGATGCCTCGCCGGAACCCGAGCCGTCGCCTTCGCCCGAGCCCAGGCTGTGCCCGCTCATCGGGCTGGAAGCCGGGGCGGAGATTGACATCAAACGGCCGGCTCACGCAGTAAAGATCGACAACCACCCCCGCGCTCGGCCCCAGGCGGGAATGCCGCTGGCCGATGTCGTGTACGAGGAGCTCGTCGAAGGGGGCCTGACCCGCTTCCTCGTGGTGTTCCACTGCAAGAACGCGCCCCGGCTCGGGCCGATCCGCAGTGCCAGGCTCGTCGATCCAGACCTGCTGGTCCTGTACTCGCCGGTGCTGTTCGGTTACTCGGGCGCTGCCCCCCAGGTGCTTTCCAAGGTTCGATCCACCGGGGGGGTGATCAACCTCGAGCACGGCGCCAACGGACCCGCCTATCAGAGGGTGGGTGGAAGGCCGGCGCCGCACAACCTGTACACGTCCAGCGAGGCCTTGCTCTCGCGTCCGGCCTCGCAGGGGGTGCAGGGCCCGCCGAAGACCGGCTACACATTTGACGAAGGCCTGCTCGCCGGCCCGCCGCCTCCCGCACCGGCAGCTTCGGTCGATCCCGCCGCTCCCCCTCCACCGGCACCGTTGGGAAGCGGCGTCGATCTTTCCTACTCGCCGGGCAGCTCGGTGAGCTACACCTACGACGCCGCCTCCAAGAAGTACCTGAGGTCGCAGGGAGGTGGACCTCACAACGACGAATCGGGTGCCCGGCTGGGCGGTACCAATATTCTGGTTTTCAAGGTTGCGGTCCAGATCGTCGGCGGTTCTGCTCACATCGGCGTCACCGGCGAGGGCGAGGCCACGGTGCTCAGGGGAGGCCAGGCGGTTCAGGGCAGGTGGAGACGTCCGAGCCTGGGTGACCAGTTCACGCTGGTCGACGCGTCGGGCCAACCGATGAACCTGGCTCCGGGGAATATCTGGATCAACCTCGTTCCTTCCGACCGAGCCGTCACCGTCAAGTAGTCCGGTTTGGCGGGCGGCGGCCCGGCATACCCGGCTGACAGGAACAACCTTGAAAAAAGGTGCGCAGTCGTCCCAGTGATGTCACATGCGGAGCACGGGCGGTGTCTTCATGTCGATCACATTCGACAGGAGGAGCCACCATGTCCAGCACACTACGAATTCCCAAGGCAGAGATCACCGGCCCGCACGGGTACCTCTTGAAGCGATTGAGCCGGAAGATGCTCGGTGAGGTGCCCGAGGGGGCCGCGGTGATGTGGCAGAACCGAGCGGTGCTCATTAGCTCCATGCGGGTCGGCCGCAAGGTCGAGAAGTGGAACCGGCTCGACCCCAACCTGAAGTCGTTCGCGAACATGGCGGTGCACGCCCGGGTAGGCTGCTCGTGGTGCCTCGACTTCGGCTACTTCCAGGCCCACAACAAGGGACTCGACGAGGCCAAGGCCAGCGAGGTGCCCCGGTGGCGTGAGTCGACCGTGTTCACGCCGCTCGAGCGTGACGTCATGGAGTATGCCGAGGCGATGAGCGAGACGCCGCCGCAGGTCACCGACGAACTGTCGGCCCGGCTGCTCGAGCAGCTCGGCGCGCCGGCCTTGGTGGAGCTCACGGCCGTCGTCGGGTTCGCAAACATGAGCTCGAGGGGCAACATCGCGATGGGAATCGAGTCTCAAGGGTTCTCCAAGGCGTGCAGGCTGCCGTTGGCGCAACCTTCGGCCGGGTACGCGACCTCGGCATGAACGAGGATGCGTTCGCGCTCCACCGCAGCCTGCTGTTCACCGTCGCCTACGAGATGCTCGGCTCCGCCTCCGACGCCGAGGACGTCGTTCAGGAGACGTGGCTGCGGTGGGCCGACGTCGACCACAGGGAAGTGCGCGACCCGCGCGCCTACCTGGTCCGCATCGTCACCCGTCAGGCGCTGAACCGGATGCGGTCGCTGGCGCGACGGCGCGAGGAGTATGTCGGCGAGTGGCTGCCGGAGCCGCTGCTGACGGGTCCCGACGTGGCCGCAGACCTCGAGCTCGCTGAGAGCCTCTCAATCGCGATGCTCACCGTGCTCGAGACCCTCGGTCCGGCGGAGCGAGCCGTGTTCGTGCTTCGCGAGGTGTTCGAGACCCCCTACAACGAGATCGCCGAGGCGGTCGGTAAGTCACCCGCTGCCGTCCGCCAGATCGCCCACCGGGCTCGTGACCACGTCGCGGCCCGGCGCCCGCGAATGCCGGTCAGCACGACCGAGCAGCAGGAGGCCGTGGAACGGTTCCTCGCCGCTG
>JBBDRH010000204.1:0-1220 GCA_040905645.1 Actinomycetota bacterium | reverse complement strand
TGATGCTGGAAACTCGGTAGTGAGTTCTGCACAGGCCGAGACTCCGTAGCATCTACCACAGCTCCCGATCTTAACAGAAGTCCCGGTGCATGGAACCTCTACACCGCTGTTGAGAATTAGCGCACCTGGTCTAAGCGGAAGTTCGAGCCCGAGGAATAGTGGAAGCGGTTGTCCTCCTTCCGTTTAGGCTGTAAAGTTCGGCGCCAAATGTTCCCATGTAATAGTTGCGCGATAGTTTGACACTACTCCGTAGTGGCAGTGTGATGATGTCATGTACATTGACGTCGTCCCCAACTGCAACCCGCCGCCCGCCGTCCTGCTCCGCGAGGGCTGGCGTGAGGGGAAGAAGACGAAGAAGCGCACGCTCGCCAATCTCTCCATGCTGCCGCCCGAGGCGGTCGATGCGTTGCGGCGGGCGCTTCGGGGCGAAGTGCTGGTACCGGCCGGCGAGGCGTTCGAGATCCTGAGCGCACGGCCCCATGGCCATGGGGCGGCGGTGCTCGGCACCCTGCGGCGAATCGGCCTGGAAAGCATGCTCGCCTCGCGCGGCTCCCGAGCGCGCAACCTCGCCGTGGCCATGATCTGCGCGCGCATCCTGGAGCCCGGCTCGAAGCTGGCTACGGCGCGGGGACTCGATGCCAAGACGGCGACCAGCACTCTGGGGGAGGAACTGGGCCTGGAGGCGGCTTCGGCGGACGAGCTCTACGCGGCACTCGATTGGCTCCTCGAGAGGCAGAAGCGCATCGAGGCCAAGCTGGCGAAGACGCATCTGCAAGACGGCACCCTGCTGCTCTACGATGTGACTTCCACGTACTTCGAGGGGCGCACCTGTCCGCTGGCCGCCTACGGGCACAACCGGGATGGGAAGAAGGGCAAGCTGCAGATTGTTTTCGGCCTGCTGTGCACGGCCGAGGGCTGTCCGGTCGCGGTCGAGGTCTTCCCGGGCAACACCAGCGATCCGAAGACGCTCTCCTCGGCCATCGAGAAGGTGCGGGTCGGCTTCGGCTTGAGGCGCGTCATCATGGTTGCCGATCGCGGACTCTTGACCGAAGCGCGCATCGAGGCGGAGCTTCGGCCCACGGAGAGGATCGGGTGGATCACGGCGCTGCGGGCGCCGGCGATCCAGGAGCTGGTCGAGAGCGGTCCCCTTCAGCTTTCGCTCTTCGACGAGCAGGACCTGGCCGAAATCACCGCGGCCGCATATCCCGGCGAGCGGCTCA
>JBBDRH010000203.1:0-1223 GCA_040905645.1 Actinomycetota bacterium | reverse complement strand
AGGGATGGAAGCCGGTCATCGGCTATCAGTCGTTGGTCACGGTCTCCAATGTCACGCGGCCTCGATTTCGGGAAAGGGGCCGAACACGGCAGAACCGCAGTAGTACGAGTTTGGCGGGAGATCGCTGTTCGTCGCCAGGACCTTGTTACCTCGGATCAGTATCGCGGTATCCTTGATCCCCGTGTAGGCGCCCATGCGGTTCTTAGCATTGCCGCGGAAGCAGACCACCCAACCGTTGCCCTCGCCGAGGTTCCACGACCCCAACCACTGCGGCTGCGATATCTGGGCGTCTCGAACGCTATACGGGTCGAAAAGCGTGGTCTTGAGGCCTGCAAGGGCTATCGATCGATAATCGACTGGCGCCGGCTCCGTAGGATTCCCGACTACTGCCTCATTGACGGACGAACATCCCAGTAGAAGCGGCAGCAGGGCCGCGAAGGCTAGAAGCTGTTTCATGATCATCCCCCCATGCCTGCTATAACGCTCAAGAAGCTGAAGCAGAGTCAAATCTTGCAGCCGGGGCGGCGCCTTTATTGAACAGCCACGCGCAATTGTGTATGTCATGCTGAACAGCCACCCGGATTTGCCGGCACCCCATGCTCGCCCTCGAGAAGACCCGTCCGACAGACCGCTACCGCGGCGGGATCCAGTTCGTCGACAAGCGCTCGAACGCCTGGGCAGGGCGGCTTGGATACCTGACTGGCCTCGGCCGCAGCTCGGATCAGATCGCCGAGGAGCTGGGCGACGGGCTTCATCCCGCATTCGTCCGGACATGCTGGGGCCGCTGGGGCATCCGGCCGGCGGAGATCCACGCGGTGGTTCCCCTCACTCGCCTCGAGCGCGTGACACTGCTGTGGAGGGCCGAGAAGCTCGGCCTGACGCCGGAGGAGTGGTTGAGGCAGGTTGCCTCTGTCGCGATCCGTGACGGCCTCTATGAGGCGATTGTGGGGAGGTAGCGGCCAATCAGGGGCCCCCTCGAGCCCGATCTTCCCGCCCTCTGGCTTGGCGAGAAGAGCCTCCCCCCATGTTGCATCCGTGTCGCACGGACCTGCCGGGCCCTCTCGGAAACCCCCGGAAATGCTGGGGAGCCGATTGCAACATGAACGCAACATGGGGGCGTGGCCATGATGGCCATACCTTCGCCAACCACTTGAGAGAACTATGGAATTTGTGGTGCCCGGGGGCGGATTCGAACCACCGACACGCGGATTTTCAATCCGCTG
>JBBDRH010000202.1:0-7262 GCA_040905645.1 Actinomycetota bacterium | reverse complement strand
ACGAGAGAATCTCGACCTCGGTTCCCGACAGGTCCAGCATCTGCCCATCAAACGAGGCGGTGTAGGCGTCGGGATCCACCTCCAGGCGACCCAAACTGAGTGCCGGGATACTCCTATCTACCACAACTCTTCGACTCTCCTTGCTAGACGGCGGGCCATGTCCACCGAGACTGCTTCTTACTGCCCTCCGACGAAGAAGTGGGAACGACAAGGTCGATTCATCCGGTCTGCAGCAAGGTCGACCTATCGCTCCTGGTCATTGAACCAATCGCACCCTCCGCGGTGGCCTTCTTACCTGAACGGGGGCTGGGGATGTTGAGGCTGGCTTACCGACCGGCAGAATTGTCGCATGTTTTGACCGGCAAGGACAGGGTTTTGAGCCGGTCCCCCTAGACTTCGGCGGTCGCCTGCTCCTGAGAACCAGTCCTTGAGCCTGAGTCATTCCCCAGACGGAAGGGAACGTTGATCACCACGACGTTAGGCTCGAAGAGCAGAGCACTCTTGATCAGGAACGCGGTCTGGTTGTGCAGGAGGGCTTCCCACCAGTGTTTGACGACGAACTCCGGAACGACCACACCCACCGCATCGTTGGGGTTCGGCAGGAGCTTGCGGACCTCTCTCAAGACCGGTTCCATCAGGCTCCGGTAGGGGGAGTCGACGATTTCTACAGGCGCATCGATTTCCCATCGGACCCACTGTTCGGTCAGAACCGCCGCCTCGCCGGGCAGCGTCTGGATGCTCATCGCCGACAGTGCCGAGGGGTGCAGCGAAGCCGCGTATGCCATCGCCCTGAGTGTGGCCTTGTTAACCGAGGAGACGAAGACGATGAGGGCGAATCGACCCGGTGCCTGCAGCCGCTGCGGCTCTGGGTCATGGCCCGGTCGGAAGGGGACTGAGACCACCACAGTTTCGACGTCGAACAGGAAGGTCCGCTTGATCCGCAGGACCAGCACGGTTTCCGCAAGCTGCCTGAGCATGCTCCGGTACTGGGGGTCCGGCAAGATCAGGGTGACGGGCGCCTCCCGGGTGGGCTCCATCGATCGCACGTAGGTCTCCAGCTGCTTGACGCCCCTCCCGATGGGCTCGATCTCGACCCTGATGCCCATCTCACCCCAGCGCAAGCGCAGCTGCGCCAACCAGGGTTGGGAGGTGGCAAGCGCCACCACTCTCAGGTCCCGGGGCCCCATGGTTCGAGTCAGGGCCAGGGCTTTGGTGGCGCCCTCCTTCCGGGTGAGGGCAAGAACCATCTTGCTGCTGTCGAGCGGTGGAGAGGTATCGGCAACCTGGAGCTCCTCCGCTACGTGGACGAAGTGGGCTCTCACCGCGTCCAGGATCCACGCCAGGGCGGGAATGAGCACCATGACCTGCCAGGCGCCCAGCCTGAACTTGGTCACCGAGACCACCACAAGAACCACCGCCGTGGTCGTCGCCCCCACCGCGTTGATGGCGGCGGCCCGCCTCCAGCCTCTCGGCTGGGGCCTGCCCAACCTGGTGGCGGCCTGAGCATCCTTGAACCAGTGTTTCACCATCCCGGTCTGAGAGAGCGTGAAGCTGGTGAAGACCCCGATGACATAGAGCGGGATGATCTGGTGAACCTCGGCTCGGTAGTGGAACAGCAGACCCGAGGCCGCCACCGCAAGGATCACAATGCCGTTCGAGAAGGCGAGCCGGTCGCCGCGGTTCTGGAGGGCTCTGGGCAGGTAGCGGTCTTTGGCCAGGATCGACGCCAGCCGGGGGAAGTCGGCGAACGATGTGTTCGCAGCGAGGAACAGGATCAGGGCGGTGAACGCCTGAACCAGGTAGAAGAGCAGGCTGGCGGGGCCGAAGACCTTGGCGGCTATCTGAGAGGGGACGGTTTTGCCTTCTTCGATCAGGTGAGGGTCGACCTGAAAGGCGTGGGCGAGGAAGGTGATCCCCAGGAACAGAAAGGCAAGCAACGCTCCAAGGGTCAGAAGTGTGGTTGCGGCGTTTTGCGCCTCCGGCTTTCGGAACGCCGGAACTCCGTTGGAGATCGCCTCCACTCCGGTCAATGCGGTGGAGCCCGAGGCAAATGCACGGAGTATCAGAAACAGGGTGAGGCCCTGCTCGGCTGTGATGTGGGGCTCGGGATACGGTTCGAACGAACCGGTGAGCACCTGATAGGCGCCCACCAGGATTGTCGTCACCATCAGGATCAGAAACCCATAGGTGGGAATGGAGAAGATCGTTCCCGACTCCTTGAGCCCTCGGAGGTTGAGGGCGCTGATCACCCCGACAATCGCCACGGCGAGCAGGACGCGCTGCTCCCTCACCCCGGGGAAGGCCGCGCTGACCGCGGCCAGTCCCGCCGCCACGCTCACCGCGACCGTGAGCACGTAATCGACCAGGAGAGCGGAGGCGGCTATCAGGCCCGGAAAGGCGCCCAGGTTGTCGTGGGCAACGATGTATGCCCCGCCACCGCTGGGGTACGCCCGGACGGTCTGGCGGTAGGAAGCAATCACTATCGCCAGCACCGTGGCTACTGCAAACCCGATCGGAATGGAGAACGCCAGAGCGGCCGACCCGGCCGCGGCGAGGGCAAGAAGGATCTCATCGGTGGCATAGGCGGAAGACGACAGAGCGTCCGAGGAGAAGACCGCCAGGGCTATCCTCTTGGGCAGGCGGTGCTGGCTCTCCTCGTAAGTTGAGATCGGCCTTCCTACGAGCACCCGCTTGAGCGAAAGATTTCCCACAACTCCAATTTGGGTTCAAACTCCTAAACAGGGAGTAAAAATTGCGCGGGAGCGCGTAAACGTTTCGTAGAAACTGCGAGGTGGGGCACCGGCCGTGAGGACCAGCGCAAGAGGGGCGTTGTTCCTCGTTCGGGCGCAGCTACTTGTTCCGTGGTGGATCTCCGGCCCCGGCCTGGCCGGGCTTGCAACCGTTGTGGGCCTCACGTCGGGTATGAACGCCACCGCCGCAGCGGGGGTTTACGTCCTGTCGGTGGTGGCAGCTTCCCTCGTGGGCAGGCTCAAAGGAGCCCTGGCAACTTCAACCATCTGCTTTTTTTGCCTCAACTACTACTTCACCCCGCCTCGCCTGACTTTCGCGGTAGAGAAGGGGGAGGACCTGGTCGCGCTGGTGGTCTTCTTGATCGTCGCAACGGTTGTCAGCGGCTTGTTCTCATCTCTCACCGCCGAGCAGGTGCGAGCCGAGATGAACGAGGAGCAAGCTCGTGAGGCAAAACTTGAGTCGGCCGCCAGCGATCTGCGCGCGGCGGTGTTCTCGGCAGTGACCCACGATTTGAAAACCCCGATCACGTCGATCAAGGCGTCGGTGGACAGCTTGATGGACATTGATGAAGCTCGCCTCGGCGACGGCGGGGTCAGGGAGCTGTTGGAGGGGATTTCGACGGACGCGGACCGGCTCAACCGGCTGGTCGGCAACGTCCTGGACCTGGCGCGTGTGAAGGCTGGAGCCATGGATCTGCACCTGGTGGAGGTCGACATCCTCGAGCTGCTCGGGGTGGTGCTCAACCGAATACGCCCCTTCACGAACGGGACGATGATCGAGGTGAAGACCGCGCCCTACCTGCCGGAGGTGAAGGTCGACGTGATCCAAATGGATCACGTGCTGACCAACATTCTGGAAAACGCGGTCCGCTTCTCACCGCCCCGCTCGGCCGTCGAGGTCGATGTCAAAGTCCAAATGGACGCGGTGGAGATCAAGGTGGTCGATCACGGCCCGGGCATTCCGAATCATGAGCGCGCCCACGTCCTGGAGCCTTTTTACCGCCTCTCTAGAGACAGTGCAACGCAGGGGTCGGGTCTGGGTCTGGCCATTGTTTCCGCCATGGTCACCGCCCATGGCGGCCATCTCGGGCTCGAGGAAACGCCGGGCGGCGGGACCACCGTCGTCACCGCGATCCCCTTGAGGCCGGCCTGATGCGCATACTGGTCGTCGACGACGAGCCGGGTATTCGCAGAGCTCTGACCGCAGGCCTGTCCGGCCTGGGACACGAGGTCTTCTCAGCGAGGGATGGGGAAGCTGCCCTTCTCGCTCTGTCGGACGACAGGGCCGAGGTGGTGATCCTCGACCTCGGACTGCCCGATCTCGACGGGCTCGAGGTCATCGATCAGGTTCGCCGATGGTCCAAAGTGCCGATCATCGTCCTCTCGGTGAAAGGCGATCAGGCGGACAAGATAGCCGCTCTGGACGCAGGAGCGGACGACTACGTGGAGAAGCCTTTTGCCATGGGCGAGCTGGCAGCGCGCGTCGGAGCTGTGTTCCGGCGCTCACAAACTCAGCCGGCGCAGACTGTGCTTCGTTTCGGCGAGCTGGAGTTCGATCAGCCCAAGACCCTGGTTCTTCTTTCAGGCGAGCGGATTGCCTTGACCCCAACCGAGTTTCGTTTGCTGGAAGCCCTGGTGACCAATCCCGAGAAGCTGCTAACCCATCAGTGGCTCCTGAGAAAGGTGTGGGGTCTGGGGTACGGACACGAGAGTCAGTACCTGCGGGTTTACATCCGGCGCCTGCGCGCCAAGCTGGGCGACGATCCCACAAACCCGAGATGGATTGCGACCGACCCAGGCGTGGGGTACCGGTGGATTCCGGCGCCCAGTACCTAGTGGGGCGAGCGATGCCAACAGACCCTGTTCGCCGGCCGGTGACTGTGCTGTAATCATCGCGACCTCGCCCCAAGGTCTTCCCAGTTGCGAAAGGAGGACCAATACTGCTCAGAGCCTGGCCGCCGTGCCGGCGGCGATCTAATAGATACCCATTGAGGTTCAGTCGTTCAGGGGAGGAACAACTTTGTTAGCACAGTTCGATGAACCCGGTTTTAGCGCACCCGGGCCCTTTTTTTGGTTGATATGGCTGGCCGTGGTGATCGTGACCATTGCCGGCATGTGGAAAACATTCGAAAAGGCGGGCAAGCCCGGCTGGGCGGCCATCATCCCGATCTACAACATCTACGTGATCCTGCAGCTAATCGGGAAACCATGGTGGTGGCTTCTGCTTCTCTTGATCCCGCTCGTAAACATCATCCTGATCTTCGTCATCTACATCGCCCTGGCGAAGGCCTTCGGCAAGGGAGCAGGATTCGGTGTTGGTTTGGCCTTGCTCTCAGTCATCTTCTTTCCCCTGCTCGGTTTCGGCGATGCCCAGTACCAGGGGGCGCCGGCTGCAGGCTGAAAGATCTCAA
This sequence comes from Actinomycetota bacterium, assembly GCA_040905645.1. Taxonomy (GTDB): domain Bacteria; phylum Actinomycetota; class CADDZG01; order JAHWKV01; family JAHWKV01; genus JBBDRH01. The sequence continues at coordinate 2,101 of JBBDRH010000202.1, read as the reverse complement.
CAGGAACAACCGGCCGAGATACTCGGCCGGTTGGCCTCGGCCGGTTGGCCTCGGCCGGTTGGCCTCGGCCGGTTGGCCTCGGCCGGTGTCTGCGACCGCCGCTAAGCGGAGACTTTCTCCTGCTCATCCTTCTTCTTTCTCGCTCCGATCCGGTAGGGAACGTCGATCACCACCACGTCCGGCTCAAATAGCAGGGCGGTCTTTATGAAGAATGCGGTTTGGGTGTGCAGAAGACCCTGCCACCACCTGCGGACAATGAACTCCGGAACGACCACGCCCACCGAGTCGTTGACATTCGGTCTGAGCTCGCGAAGCTCCCGCAGCAGCGGGCGCATCAAGTCCCGGTAGGGGGAGTCGACTATCTCCAGCGGCACCTCGATTCCCTGCAAGCTCCATTTTTCAGTCAGCGCGGCAGCATCGCCCGGCTCCGTCTGAATCGACATGGCCTTTATCTCGGACGGTTTGAGCGACTGAGCGTACTGAATCGCCCGCAGCGTAGCTTTGTTCAAGTCCGAGACCACCACCACGAGGGCAAGCCGGCCCGGCGCCTGGAGCCTTCGGGGCTCGGGCTCGTCGTCGGGATCCGGGTCGTACGGGATGCTCACCAGGACCGTGCCGCTCTCGAACAGGAACGCCTTCTTGAGCTTCAGGAGCTCCCGGTTCTTCACCACCTGGCCGATCCAGGTTTCAAAATGAGGGTCGGGGAAGATGACCGTCACCGGAGCGTTCTCCGTGCCGCCCAAAGTCCGCACGAAGTCCACTACGTCCTGGACCCGGTTGCCCACCGGCTCTATCTTGGTCTTGATCCCCATGGCCGCCCAGCGGCCGCCCAGGTTCTTCAGGCGCAGCTCGGACGCTCCGAAGGCAATGGCCCTCAACTCTCTGGGGGCGATGGCTCGGGCAAAGGCAAGCGCTTTGGTCGCTCCGCGGAACCTCGAGACGACCAGGACCACCTTGTCACTTCGGACGTCGGGCGGGTCACCTTCGATCCGAAGCTCCTCAGACACGTAGTCGTAGTGCCTCTTTATTCTCGAGAGCAACCACGCAAGGCAGGGGATCAGCAGTATGACCAGCCAGGCTCCGAGCATGAACTTGGTGGTTCCCACGATGAGCAGGACTATGAAAGTGGTGAAGGCGCCAAAACCGCTGATGCCCACCTGCCGCTTCCAGGCTCGGTCGGGAGCTTTACCCGATTCGAGTGCCTTCTTCCTTTCCTTGAGAGTGCGGACCACCATTCCCGACTGGGAGAGGGTGAAGCTCGTGAAAACCCCCACCACATACAGAGGGACGATCCTGTGCACATCGGCGTCGTAGTGCAGCAGGATGCCGCCGGCGGCGATCGCCAGGATCATGATGCCGTTGGAGAAGGCCAAACGGTCACCCCTCATTCCCAGGGTCCGGGGAAGATAGCGGTCCTTGGCCAGGATCGAGGCAAGCCTCGGAAAGTCGGCGTAGGCAGTGTTTGCCGCCAGGAAGAGGATGAGGGCGGTGAACGCCTGGACCACGTAGAACATCAAGCTTGCGCCGCCGAAGACGTGCAACGCGATTTGCGAGGTGGTGGTCTCCCCGTGCTCGATGAGCTCCGGATCGACGCCCACCGCCTTGGACAGGAAGGTGATCCCCAGAAAGAGGGTCCCCAGGAGCAGCCCCAAGGTCAACAGTGTCAGGGAGGCATTCCGCGCTTCAGGCGGCTTGAACGCGGGCACACCGTCGGAGATGGCCTCGATGCCCGTCAGGGCCGTCGATCCCGATGCGAAAGCCCGGAGAATCAGAAACAGGCTTACCGAGGCGGTAGCCTCCAGGTGATGGACCGGGTTCGCTTCCAGACTCCCGGTCAGGGCCTTGAACACCCCCAGGGCGATCATGATCCCCATGGCAACCAGGAATCCGTAGGTGGGTATTGCGAATACGGTTCCCGACTCCTTCATCCCTCTCAGGTTGAGCGCCGTGATCAGGGCTACGGCGGCCAGGGCCACCCCCACCTTGTGATCCCTCAAGTCGGGGATTGCCGCACCCGCGGCAGCCACGCCGGCGGCGATGCTCACCGAGACCGTCAGCACGTAGTCGATGAGCAGGGCCGAGGCGGCGATCAGCCCGGCCG
>JBBDRH010000201.1:0-7361 GCA_040905645.1 Actinomycetota bacterium | reverse complement strand
CCGCTCCCGGACCCTCTCCGCCATTGCGATCGCCGTCTCCTCCGATACCGCTCCGTGGCGCTCCAGGATCTCGATAGGGACGCCGAGCTCCGCCACCTTCGCCTCGGTGGCGTAGGTTACGAAACCGGCTTTCAGGTAGGCGGAGGCCCCGGCCACCGCCACCAGACGAGAGGTCAACGCCCCCCCGGTAAACGATTCGGCCCCGGCAATTGTGCGGCCCTGCTGCTTGAGGATCGCGCCGACGACCTTCTCGAGGGCGGCGTCATCGACCCCGTAGATCGCCTCGCCCAGGAAGTGCCTGATCTCCGACTCCACCGCCTCGATCTGTCCTATAGCCGTCTCCCGGTCGGGACCGCCGGCTCGCAAAACGATGACCACCTCCCCAGCGGCTGCAAGGAGCGTGATGAGTGGGCCGCCTGCAGCCTGACAGGCATCGATAGTCGTCGAGATCCTTGATGCAAGATCCGACTCGCCCACCCCCACCGCCCGAAGGGACCTGGTGACGAAGATCGTTCCATCCGCCCGCTCCGCGAGAAAGGGGAGAACACTCATATCGAGCATCGAGTACATCTCGGAAGGGACTCCCGGGAGTGCGAAGATGAACGCTCCGGCGTGCTCCAGCTGGATTCCGGGAGCGGTGCCGATCGGGTTGGGAATCGCCTGCGCCCCGCGGGGAAGATACGCCTGCCTGGAGTTGAGTGCGGACATCTTTCTGCCTCTGGACGCAAAGTACTTCCGGAGACCGGCCTCGAGCTCCTCATGCAGCTCAAGAGGCCGGCCGGTGGCTGCAGCCAGAGCTTCTCTCGTCACATCGTCGTGGGTGGGCCCCAGGCCGCCGGTCAGGATCAGCACCTCGCTGCGCTCAAGCGAGATGGCGATGGCCGCGGCAATGCGATCCTCGACGTCCCCCACCGTGGTGGCAAACACCACCTCCACCCCGATCTCGCCCAGCCGGGAACAGATCTCGGCGAGGTTGGTGTTGCCGGTTCCCCCCATCAGCAGCTCCGAGCCGGCCGTTATTACCTCCGCCTTCAAGGCTCTTCCCGAGGGTCCGCCGTGGGACTACCTGCGCGGAGGTAACCAAGTAGTTTCACGGCGGGCCCTTAGCTGCCGGGGTGAGCAGCTCCTTGCCGAGGACTGCGTACCGAAGGCCCGACCACACCGTGATCGCCACTGCGACGTAGACGAGAACCTCCTGAACGATTGCCATCGCACCCACCGAGGGGAACAGCCAGGCCAGAACCATCACCAGCTGGACGGACGTCTTGTACTTGGCGTGCCGGCCGGCGGGCATCGCGTTGCCCCTCTTCATGGCGGCGGAGCGCAATGCGACGATCGCAACCTCCCGCACCGCAATCACGACGGCCGCCCAAGCGGGGAAGCCCCGGTAAATGATCAGGGACACCAGCGCAGCCCCCACCAGGAACTTGTCGGCCAGGGGGTCGAGGAACTGCCCCAGCCTCGTGATCACCTGGAGCTTACGGGCGACGTAGCCGTCCACGTAGTCGCTGAGAGTAGCCACAAGGTAGATGACCAGCGCCGCCCACGATGCGGTCCCCATCGTCGTGGCGGACCCCGCCTCGTGCATGAAATAGACAAATACCGGGATCAGAGCGATCCGCGCGAAGGTCAGGAGATTTGCCGGATTCAACATGTCAGTCCAGTGGAAACGGGGCTATAGGTCTACTGCCGCATCAGGTTACTTTAGCGGCGTTTGGGGCGCCCCGAGGTTTGCCTGATGGGGTACTAACCCCCGGCGATGTTGGCGGATTCCAAAGTGAACTCCCTGGTTCCCACCTGCCCGGGCTGGCCGGGAGTCCCCAGATCTTTACCGTTCAGGCTCAACCGGACCGCGCCGAGGTCGCCGATGAGGAGCTTTACCCTGTCGGTGCCGGTGAAGATCTGCGTCTGTCCGCTGGTGAGCAGGCCCGTAAAAATGGCTTTGGCCTCATTGCCGTCGGTATGCACCTCCATCCAGGCTTTTTCTCCGACGACGCTCACGAGCACGTTCACTCCCTGCATCGGCGGTGTCGCCTGGGCGTAGGTGTCCGGAGTCGCGGAAGGGTTTGCCGCACTGGCCTGCGCCTGAGACTCAACCGGATTGGGAGGCGGCGTCGCCACGTCGCCATCGGGGTTCATCAAGCCCACCAGCGACAGGATCAGCAGGATCGCAGCAGCGCCCATTCCCGACAGCAGCCACTGGGGCCGGCGCGGCCGGGGGCCGACGTTCGTGGGCTTCGAGATCATCTCGGTGATCAGCGCCTGGGGCTCGGTCCCGTACATGCTGTCGAAGTCCCGAATCATGGAGGTATCGTCGATGCCCAGCCAGCGGGCGTAGGAGCGGATCATGCCCCGGACGTAGGGCGCGCCCGAGACGAAGTTGAAATCGTCCTCCTCCAGGCATTGAAGGAAGTCGACCCTGATCTTGGTGTCCTGGGCCGCCTGGTAAAGAGAAGCCCGAATTGCTTCCCTTCCTTGGCTCAGTCGCTGACCGATGGTTTGCTGGTTCATTGGTCCCCGGGGAATTGGGCGAAAGATGCCAGGCGTCCAGCCAAAATTCTGAGTCGATTATAGGCCCGCCCTCCCCACCGAGGTCAAAGTCAGCCCGGCCCGACGGCGAACGGCTCTGCTACTAAAGGGTGATAATTGTGAGCGTGCCAGACGCCCAAGGTGAATCCAGGTGGCGTGGGGAGCCTGTCCCATGATCTACTCGTAGTAATGAGCAAAATGAGTTCTGTGGTCGTTGAGGCTCTCGAACAGAGTCTCGCGGTCGATGAGGTCACCTACGGCCCCCACCACGGGCAGGTGGCATCCGACCTGGCCAAGCTCGGATTGGTGCTTCAGGGACTCGGAAGGCTCAATGAGGCGAAGTCCAATTTTCAGCGGGCGCTGGCCATCAAGGAGTCGCTCCATGGTCCAGAGCATCGCGATTTGGCATCCGATCTCAACAACCTGGGAGGGGCGATGCTGGCTCTGGGCGACCGGCAGGGTGCCAAACACCACTTCCAGCGCGCCCTGACCATCGACGAGTCGGTCCACGGCCCCGGCCACCCCAAATCGGTCCAGGACCTCAAGAACGTTTGTTACGTCCTGCAGAGCCTGGGCGATCTCCCGCCCGACAACGAGCTGCTTGACCCTACCGTCGATGAACGGCAACGCAACGAGCCTTCGCATCCCGACTTCAGAGCGGCTCTGGTGACGCTGGCCCTGACTCCCGGCGACATCGGCGTAAGAGAGCAAAGCCTGTGGGAGCCCATCGCGGGAGGGGCTGGGAAACCAGACCTGCCCGAAAGGCCGCTCCCCGGGAAATCCCAGGCCATGCCGGAGGTATCCGAATCCTGGTTCAAGGACCTGGACACATCCGCACCGGGAAACTGGTTCGGCGACTCCGCCTGGAAGACTCCGGACGACTCAATGGACCCTCAGGAGCCCGCCGGCAAGGAGGGTATCTCCATCCTCGAGACGCAGCCGTTCGACGTGCTGTCCGACGAATCCGAAAAAATCGGGGGGCAGTCGGGCCCAAGCGACGAAGCCTCTCCCCTCCCCCCGGCCGCCCCAGCTGCGGCGCCTGGTGACGATCTGGACGATGTCTTTTTCAGCCCTCCGCCGTCGGGCGACCGCCTTCCCCTGTTCAACGAGGACGATCGGAACCCGGAGGTCATGCTCAAGGAGGCAGATCGAGGACTGGACCGCGAAGAAGCCACGGGGGAGCAGCAGGCGGTTGCCCCCCGGTCCGAGCAGCCGTCGCCCGGGGGGCGGGGCGTTGGCGACGAAGACTCCATCGACGATGGGATCGACGGGTTGTTCAAGCCAAAGTCTGACGACCTCTCCCCGCAGCCTCCCGCCGCAATCGCCAATGCACCCGGCTCCGATCTGCACAACCAGGGCCGCCTCCTGAGGGATCTGGGTGACCTGGCCGGAGCCAAGGACCTCTTCGAGAAAGCACTTGCGGCCAACGAGGCCGCCTACGGGCTCAACCACCCGTCGGTGGGACAGGGTCTCAGCAGCCTGGGCGGCACGCTGCGCGACCTGGGTGACTTGCAGGGTGCCCGAGAGGCTCTGGAGCGCGCGGTGACAATCAACGAGGCAGCTTTTGGGCCCAACCACTCGTCTCTGGGCCCGGATTACAGCGACCTCGGATGCATCCTGCACGATCTGGGCGATCTGGAAGCTGCCAAGGCCTCTCTGGAGCGTGCGCTCGCCATCAACGAGGCGTCCCTGGGCGCCGAACACCCCAGCCTCAGCACCGATCTCAACAGCCTCGCGGGCGTGCTCAGCGCACTCGGGGACCTTCCGGGCGCCAAGGCCGCCCTCCAACGGGCCCTTGCCATCGACGAGACCGCCTACGGCCCCGACCACCTCAAGGTCGCCACCCGCCTGAACAATCTGGGCAGCGTGCTCAGGGCCCAGCGGGACCTTTTCGGCGCCCGGTCGATGCTCCAACGAGCGCTGGTGATCACGCAGTCCCAGGTGGGGCCCGACGACCCGAGAGTTGCGACCCGTCTGGGCAACCTGGCCGCGCTTTTCAGGGATCTCGGGGATCCGTTCTCGGCCAAGCCGTTGCTGGAACAGGCCCTCGCCATCGAGGAAGCGGTCTACGGGCCCAACCACATCAAGGTCGCGTCGCGGCTCGGAAGCCTGGGGACACTGCTTCACGTACTCGGAAACCGCTCGAAAGCCCAGTCGCTCCTGCGCAGAGCGGTCGAAATCACCGAGGCGGCCTACGGAGCGGACGACCCACGGGTACAGGCACGCGTGAGGCAGCTGAGGACGGTCGAGGGCCCGTCCAGGCCGCAGCCCAGAACCGAGGAACCCGAGCCGGTGGATGAGGGCCCGCCGCCCGAGCCTCCCGGGCCGCCCCCGCCCATTCGCATCAGCTCGCTCTAGCTCTCGGCCGTCAGTCCACGTACGGCCCGTTGTAGATAGGCCTCTCTCCGTAGGGCTTGCCGGCCATCAGCAAAAAACGCGCCCCGGGCTGAGCATCGACCACGTTCAGAGCCCGGCCCGGTCCCAGGACGGCAATCTGCGAGCGGCTCGCCCGAAGCCGGTTGGCGCCGAAGCTGGCCTCGCCTTCGAGCATGTACACAAAGCCGTTGAAGTCGGATGGGACTTGGCAGCTGAAGGTTCCGCCCTTGGGTAGCTCAACGTCCAGGATGAGCCCGGGAGTCCCGAGCTCGACCGGGGAGCCCGCCCCGACCAGCACCCGAACGATCGCATCGCCCTCGTGGCGGACGGGCACGTCCTCCGGTTCCAAAAGCTGTGCGGTCGGCTCAACTCCCTTGTCCTTCCGAGCCAGGTTCACCCAGAAGAGCACACCGCGCATCTCGCCGAACTTGCCCTCGCGGACCTCGTCCTCGCCGATCCCTTCCGCGTGCCGCACCCCGCGGCCCGTTCGGATCTTCAACAGCGACCCGGCGTGCAGCCGCGCCCGCTCCATCGTTCCGCCGGGACCGGTGCTGTGGCCTGTGCTGGCCGAGCCCGCAAGGAGGTACCACAGATTATCGAACCCACGGTGAGGGTGCTCGGTATCCCGGCTCGCCCACTCAGGAGTGATGGGTACGACGGCCTCATGAACGAGGATGAACGGGTCCACGTCTGTGTACGGGATCCACGGATGCGGCAGGGACTCGAGGACTTCGAGGCCCATCATCGGGCGGATCCGGGCGTTCTCAACCAGCGTGATCCCACGCTCTGCTGTGTCGATCCGGGTGGTCATATGCACTCCTCCTCTGGGGCCTGGAACCCGAGGACCTCGTCGACCAGGACAAGGTAATGCGCCCCAGCGTGATCTCACGGTTGATGGTGAGTAGCTGTTATACTTGCAAGTGCAAATATCTTAGGGCCAAATGGTTGCATATGCAAATACATTCAGAATCTGAAGTGGCTGCTCTCCTCGACCGGCTCGTGGCGCAAGAGCTGCCGGGCGGGCGCGGAGTGGAAGCCTGGACCTCGTTGCTGCGGGCCCACGCCACGCTCATGCGCCAGCTCGGGACGGAACTCGAAAAGGAGACCGGTCTGACTCTGGGCGACTTCGACGTGCTCGCTCAGCTGGCGAACGCCGGCGGTGAGCTACGGATGACGGAGCTCGCGGCCCGGGCATTCACCTCACGCTCGGGATCGACCCGCCGTGTCGCCCGGCTGGTGGATGAAGGCCTCGTCCGCCGGGCCAGCGACGATAAAGACGCACGCGGTGTCGTGGTGGCGCTGACCGAAGCCGGCGTGGCCCGCCTGACTAAGGCTGTGCCGGTCCACCTCCGCGGGGTTGCGAAACTGTTCGTCGCGCAGCTCGATGATCAGGAGCTCGCCGTTCTCGAGATCGCAATGAAAAAGGTCACCCTCGACTGCACCTTTGGTTGAGGGCAGGGCTCCGATCAGGTCCTCCGGCGGATTCGTATCAGCTCGCGGTGGGAGCCTTCGGCCTCAGGGCTCCACACGGACGTCGGTATCCGGCCGTAGACCCTGCTGCTCCTCGAGCTCGTCGACGCTCATCAGCACGTCGCGGGGCTTGGAGCCCTGGGAAGGGCCGACGATGCCTCTCTCCTCCAGGAAGTCCATCAGCCGTCCGGCCCGGGCGAAGCCGACCTTGAGCTTGCGCTGGAGCATCGAGGTGGAGCCCAGCTGGCTTCTGACCACCAGCTCGGCGGCGGCTTGCGCCAGACCCTCATCGTCCTCGTCGTCGCTGTACTTGTTGGAGGACTTGTTGTCATGGCCGGAGCTCACGATGTTCTCGACGTAGCTCACGGCGCGCTGGCGCCTGCACCACCCGACCAGGGCCGCGATCTCCCTTTCCGAAACCCACGCCCCCTGGACCCGCTGGGGCCTGCCGGCGGTGGCGTGCTTGTAGAGCATGTCGCCCTTGCCTATGAGCCTGTCGGCGCCCCCCTCGTCGAGAATCACCCGGCTGTCCTGCATGCTGGCGGTGGCGAATGCCATCCGTGAAGAGATGTTGGCCTTGATCACGCCGGTCACCACATCGACCGAGGGGCGCTGCGTCGCCACGATGAGGTGGATGCCCACCGCACGAGCCTTCTGGGCGATCCGGCAGATGTAGTCCTCGACCTCTCGTGGAGCGACCATCATAAGGTCGGCAAGCTCGTCCACGACCACCAGGTAGTAGGGGAAGGTTGAGCGGGGGGTGCCATCCTCGAAGTCGGGAAGGGCCCCTTCGCGCACGGCCTCGTTATAAGGGTCGCAGTGGCGGAAGCCGACGCCTGCGAGCACCTCGTAGCGCGCATCCATCTCACGGGTGACCCATCCCAGCGCCTCGGAAGCTTTTTTGGGGGAGGTAACCACCGGGGTCAACAGATGCGGCACCCCGTTGTAGCTCATTAGCTCGACCAGCTTGGGGTCGATCAGCAGCA
>JBBDRH010000200.1:0-7377 GCA_040905645.1 Actinomycetota bacterium | reverse complement strand
TAGCGCCCGTCCTCCTCCCGGACGGGCCGGTCCGGATGAACGTAGGTGCGGTAGACGGGAAATGACGCCAGGACCTCCCGCAGGACGGATCGGAGCTCGAAGCGCGTGTAGTCCCGGTACCTGCGGTGACGTTCGCAGACCTGGACGAAGATCCCCGTCATGCGGCTGAGGTCGGCCGCCAGCACCTCGTTCACCACCTGAATCTTGCGCTCCAGGATCACCTCCTCCCACGAAGCTTTTTCCCCGGTGAGCTCCTGGTAGAGGGCGGTCAGCGGCTCCTCGCCGGCAGGGTCCACGAGCAGCCCGGTGAGCTGGTTGAGGAACTCGTACCCGGTGGTGCCTGCGACCGGCCAGGACTCGGGCAGATGTTCGCCCGGCTCCAGGATCTTTTCGACCGCCACCCACGCCCCTCCGGTACGCTCCTCCAGGCGACGCAGGTAGCCCTCCGGATCCCTCAACCCATCGGGATGGTCGATCCGAAGACCCTGAACGCTTCCTTCTTTGACCCATCCGAGAATCAGGCGATGGGTCTCCTCGAACGCGTCGGGGTCCTCCACGCGCAGGCCGATCAGGGTGTCGACATCGAAGAAGCGGCGGTAGTCCAGCTCCTGGACCGCAGTTCGCCAGTAGGCCAGCCGGTAGTACTGAAACTCGAGCAGCCCGTCGAGAGCGTCCCAGTCGGAGTTGAGCCGCTCCAGGGCCTCGTCCAGGCTCAGGCCGGGCAGCAGCATCTCGAAGGAGTCGGGCGCCAGCGGGAGCTCGTGGTCCTGGTAGCGAACGATCGCAAAGTCGCCTTCCCGCACAACCTGGATCTCCCCCGCCTCCAGGACCCGTCCGTAGTGGTCCCCGAGGATGGCCATCGAGACCCGGTTGCGAAGCTTGATCTCCGGAGGGTCCCAATCGATGTCGAAGAAGGGCGCGTACCTGCCGGCCCGCCCGTTCTGCAGGACGTCCCACCACCACCGGTTCCCCCTGCCTCCGATGGCCATGTGGTTGGGAACGATGTCGAGGATCTGTCCCAGCCCGTAGGACTGCAGGGCCGCGACCATCCGCGCGCGGCCCTCCTCACCCCCGAGCTCGGCGTTGGGGCGAGAGTGGTCGATGACGTCGTATCCGTGGGTGCTGCCCGGAGCCGCCTGAAGGTAGGGAGAGCAGTAGAAATGGCTCACCCCCAGCTCGGACAGGTAGGAGCTGAGCTCGGCGGCCTCGTCGAACCCAAACTCCGGGGTCATCTGGACGCGGTAGGCCGCCAGGGCTTCCAGCTCGGGCTTGGTGCTCACTTAAGCGTCTTCGGGGCCTTCCTCGAGCTTGAGGACCATCAATGTCCTGGCCGGCACGCTGAACTGATCACCGGCTTCCAGCGCAATGTCCTCGGCTGCCCGATCACCCGTAAGGCTCGTGTCCAGCACCATTGTCCATAGCTCACCCAGGTTCTTGGGCAGAATGAACTCGAGCGGCTCGAAATGAGCGTTGAAGCACATCAGGAAAGACTCGTCGGTGATGGGCTCGCCTCGGGCATTGGTCGCATCAATCGCGTCCCCGTTCAAAAAAACCATCACAGATTTGCCCGCTGTCCAATCCTGCTCATGCATGGGCAAGCCATCGTTGAAGTACCAGGCGATATCGCTGAGATCGTCACCCAGGACGGGACGCCCTTGAAAGAAGTTGGGCCTTCGGAAGACCGGATGATCGTGGCGAAAAGCCACCAGGCCCATCGTGAACTCCAGCAGATCGGTGTCATGGTGGCGCCAGTCAAACCAGGAAAGCTCGTTGTCCTGGCAGTAGGCGTTGTTGTTTCCCTGCTGAGAACGGCCGAACTCATCGCCGCCCAGCATCATGGGGATCCCCTGGGACAAAAGAAGCGTAGCGAGCATGCCTCGGCGCAACAGCTCACGCAGCGCCAGTATCCCGGCATCGTCGGTGGGCCCCTCCGCACCACAATTCCAGGACCGGTTGCGGGCCTCGCCATCCTCGTTGTTCTCTCCGTTGGCCTCGTTGTGCTTCTCGTTGAAGGAGGTCAGGTCGGCCAGCGTGAATCCATCGTGGGCGGTCAGGAAGTTGACGCTGGCAGAGGGCCTGCGGCCGGTAGCCTCATACAGGTCCGAGCTACCCATGATCCGGTAGGCGAACTCCGGAAGGGGGCCGGAGTCACCCAACCAGAACTCCCTGACGATATCTCGGTACTTGCCGTTCCACTCCGACCACAGCGGCGGGAAGTTGCCCACCTGGTAGCCGCCCTCGCCGAGATCCCATGGCTCGGCGATCAGCTTCACCTGGCTGACCACCGGGTCCTGATGGATCAGATCGAAGAAGGCCGACAACTTGTGCACCTCCTCGAACTGGCGGGCGAGAGTGGAGGCGAGGTCGAATCGAAAACCGTCGACGTGCATCTCGGTCACCCAGTAGCGCAACGAATCCATGATCAGCTGGAGCACGTGGGGATGGCCGACGTTCAAGCTGTTGCCGGTGCCGGTGGTGTCGAAGTAGTAGCGGGGATCCTCTTCGACCAAACGGTAGTAGGCGCGGTTGTCGATTCCCCGGAAAGACAGCGCCGGACCCAGATGATTGCCCTCGGCGGTGTGGTTGTAGACGACATCGAGGATCACCTCGATGCCCGCCTCGTGCAGGGTCTTCACCATCTGCTTGAACTCGGATACCTGCTGTCCCACCTGCCCTGACGAGCTGTACTCGTTGTGGGGAGCCATAAAGCCAATCGAGTTGTAGCCCCAGTAGTTCCGCAGCCCCTTCTCGACCAGATGCATGTCGTGGATGAACTGGTGCACGGGCATGAGCTCAACCGCAGTCACCCCCAAGGACTTGAGGTAATCGACCGCAACCGGGTGGGCCAGGCCGGCGTAGGTGCCCCGGAGCTCCTCCGGGATGTCGGGATGCATTTTGGTGAAGCCCTTCACGTGCATCTCATAAATAATCGTTTTGTCCCGGGGAATTCGCGGCGGGCGGTCGTGGTCCCAATCGAAGAACGGGCTGGCGACCACCGACTTCGGAACGTAAGGCGCGCTGTCGGTATCGTTCCGGGCGCCGTCGGGATCGTCGAAGTGGTAATCGAAAACCGCCTCGTTCCAGTCGATCTGGCCTTCTATCGCCTTGGCGTAGGGGTCGAGGAGGAGCTGGGCAGGGTTGCACCAGTGTCCCTGGGCAGGGTCGTAGGGCCCGTGAACCCTGAATCCGTAACGCTGGCCGGGCCCCGAGTTCGGGAGGTAGCCGTGCCAGCAAAACCCGTGCACCTCGGGAAGATCGGCGCGGGTCTCGTTCCCCTCTTCATCGAAAATGCAGAGCTCAACCCTCTCCGCGACCTCGGAGAAGAGCGAAAAGTTAACGCCGGTCCCGTCGTAGCTGGCGCCCAAAGGGTAGGACTGTCCTGGCCAAAGCTTCACAATGGTTTCCTCGAGGGTCGAAGTTAGATCCCGCCATGCCGTCCACATCTCGGGGGTGTTCGAGCTGTTTGCCGATCCCAGCCAGGATAGCGGTTGCGTCCTACCCACGTCGGATCTCCCACAATCACCCATCCCTCCCGTCGGCAAATTCCCCGTCCGTCCGGGGCGGATTGCGTCGAACGAAAGAAGGGCCCCGAAGGGCCCCTTTTCGATGCAAGGTGTCTCCTCTACTGAAGGCTGCCGAGGGCCTCGATGAAGTCAATCACCTCTGCTGCGGGCGGTGCGGACACGTCGACCTCCGCTCCGAAGTCGAAGAAGTCCTGGCTGATGCTCATGGTTTGGGTCGCACCCCCCTCGTCGACCGGGACGCTCATCGCGTAGTTGATCCGGCGGATTAGTCCCTCGTCATCGATCCAGGCCTCGGCCGGGAACTCGCCCAGGCCAACTCCCTCAAGAAGCGGCTTGAGCTCGGCAAGCTCTGCCGGCAGATCTTTCACGGCCTCGGCGACGTCGACTGTGAACTTGTAGTGAGTCGTCGGGGCGCCTCTGATCACCGCGGTCCCCAACTCCTTGATGTCGCCCTTGGCCCCCTGCACGAAGCTCAGCTGAGAGCGGGGGTCGCTGTTACGGCTCTGCTCCAGGATGGCGTCGAAATCGATGCCCAGCTCATTGCCGAGCGTGGCCAGATCGAGCTTCATCCAGGTCTTGCCCTTGGGGAGTGCTGCCGAAAAAATGTCGCTACGCATGTAGATTGTTTCGCCCACCATCAGCGTCTCCATCTTCATCGGGGGCATGCCCGGTACGAACTGGGGCATGTTCAGAGTCATGGACATCGTTCCACTCTTGAGATCCTGGAATCCCTCGCCGCCCATCTGGCCCAGGCCCTGAAGGTCGAAGAAGATCGAGAAGCGCATCGTTTCGACGTTGAGCGTGTTGGCGGAAGCAAGCCTGAATTTCTCAGCAGTATCTTTGCCGGCCGCCTTGTGAGTACTGTCGCCACCGGAGCTGCCGCAAGCTGCGCCCGCCAGGAGGCAGAGCGAGAGCAGGGCTACCAGCGGCCTTTTGAGCCTGGTCATAGAGTCTCTCTTTCTAGAGAAATGGCTGGATCCCGGACTGGGCCGTCCGCGTGCTGCGCCGCCCACCCGAAACTGTCTACCTACTAGTTATCGGTACGTTTGGGCAAATGCTTTAGCTCGATTGGCATTTAATGGAGCTAGGGAGCCTTGGGCGAGAGGCGGGCTGCGTGACGCTCAGTGCCGGAGCGCGCGCCTTTGTCTGATGATCTCCTTGGGGTAGGAAGCCATCCCCTCCTCGCCTTTCCGGCGCAGGGCTTCGTTTAGCTCCACATCGTCGGGATGCAGGAGGACGTAAGCGGCCGTTCTCACCGCCCCGGGGAAGTGCTTGAGCTTGAAGGGCGTCTGGCCATGCTCGCGAGACCGGGGTAGGTCGGGGACGTCCTTGCGCCGGCCAAAGAACTGAGCGGGAAGCACCTTGACGGTGAGGTAGAGATCTCCGGAACGGCCTCCGCCGGTTCCGAACCCTCCCCTGCCCTTCAGGCAGATCCGCTCACCATCGGGGGTGCCGGGCGGGATGAACGCAATAACCATCCGCGTGGGCATCCCCCGCTCGACGGCTTCGACGTCTACGAGGATGCCCCTTCGAGAGTCCCGGAAGGATACGACCACGTCCCGGTGCAGGTCATTGCCCGGGCGAAGTGGAATGTACGTGGGTGCATGATGCACGGGGCTGAAGCCGGTGTGCCGGGCGAAGCCGGACTGGCGTCTGGCGAATCCCTTCGATACCGTGCGTACCTGGTCGTACCGGCTTCGCTGAGAACGGTCGGAGAGCACGTCGTAGGCTTCGGCAATCTCCTTGAACCGACGTTCGGAGCGGGTATCGCCGGGGTTGAGATCGGGGTGGTGCTTGCGCGCCATCACCCTGTAGGCCTTCTTGATCTCGAGCTCGGAAGCATTCAGCTTGACGCCGAGGGCGGAGTAGAAGTCCTTGGTGAGCCAGTCCCGGTTGCTCATTCTCTCCGTCCCAGAAATGGACAAAATGTAATGCACCATTATCCGGGGAAACGCGGAAAACGCTTTCTTGCTGAAGGGCGTCTGCGAAACTAGGCTTCGAGGATGTTCAAACCATGGCGACGAGAAGGCACGGCTGAAGTGATCAAGTTGTTGATCGTTGACGACAACGCCCCCGACCGGGACGGGCTCAAGTATTCGTTGATCGACGAGCCCGACATCGAGGTTGTGGCCGAGGCCAGCAACGGCGCGGAGGCGGTGGAGCTTGCTCAGGAGCTCAAGCCGAACGTCGTCCTGATGGACCTTCGCATGCCGATAATGGGCGGCATCCAGGCGACTGAGCAGCTGGTCGCAATGGACCCCCCTCCCTACGTGATCGCGCTGAGCACCTATCAGACCGATTCCGACGTGGGGCCGGCGATGAAAGCCGGGGCGAGCCACCACATGCGCAAGGACGCTCCCATCGATCAGCTTCTGAGAGCGATCCGAGGCTCCACAGGAGACATGGGTGGCGGGATGCCGAAGACATCACGACAATCACCGGGGCTGATGAAAGACGCAGAGCCCAGGCCCGGAAGCGATGTTCTGTCAGAAATCGAGCTCGACGTACTGAAATGGGTGGCGCACGGGCAAACTAACTCGCAGGTGGCAGCCCGGCTGGCGATCGAAGAGGCTGAGGTAAGAACCCATCTTTTCCGGATTTACAAAGAATTCGGAGTCAGAGACCGTTCGGGAGCGGTGGGAGAAGGGCGCCGGCGCAAGATCCTCCTCTGACGTCGTCTGCCCTCGATGCGTGCCGGCTTTAGCCCGGGCCGGCCTCGTGACGAAGGCTGTGACCGGCCGCGGAGCGTCCGGTCTCGTCGAAGAGAGCCCGATCGAGTGCGGTCGCTTCCCTCAGGATCCCCGCTACTTTTTGCGGAAGGGGTGCTTCTTCGACCGCCTCCAGCAGTAGCGGCAGGGCCATCGACCAGTTCGCCCGCGTGCCGTCGGTTCCGGGAATGTTCGGCCGTTCGGGTACGCCGAGAGCGTCATCGAGGGTGGCGGCCAACAGAACCGAGGGCGATGTGGCCAACAGACGGTACGCCCCCTCCACCGCCTGCTCGGGAGTAGCGTCCGCGTCCAGCTTCCCCTGCTCCGCCAGCCGCTTCCTTATGGCTTCTGTGCCCCCGTCGCTCGGCTTGAGCCCCAGCCGGCGCTGCTCCTCCAGATCGGCGCCGGTCCACATGCCGGCGACGGTCGGCAGGTCGTGGGTGGTTATCGCCCCCAGAGCCAATCCCGGCCACTTGCTGGGGGGATCCTCCTCGAACCAGAGGAGACGGTAGGAGAGCATGTTGCGCTCGGCCAGCACCTCGCGCACCCCTTTTTCCACGGTGCCCAGATCCTCCCCCACCACCACAGCCCCCGCCCGGTGGCTTTCGAGTGCGACTATGTTCAGGAGGTCCTCATCCGGGTAGCGGACGTAGGCCCCCTCATCCGGGCCGGCATCCTGGGGAATCCACCACAGCCGGAACAGCCCCATCACGTGGTCCAGTCTCAGCCCGCCCCCCGGCGCAAGGCTGGCACGGATTGTGTCGATGAACGGTTGGTAACCCACCTCTGCAAGCTTCCAGGGGATGAACGGGGGAAGGCTCCAATTCTGGCCCTGAGAGTTGAACTCATCGGGCGGAGCGCCGATCGATACTCCCGAGGCGAACAGGTCCTGCCACGCCCAGGCATCGGCGCCGTTGGGATCGACCCCGATGGCGAGGTCCTGGATGATCGCCAGATCGGTGGCGGCGGCGTCCAGCTGCCGCCCCGCGAGCCACTGGAGCCAGGCGTGAAATTTCACCCGATGAAGCTGGTCGTTCCGAAAGCGCGCCACCTCCGGCTCCCCCGGCCGCCGGTACTCCTCGGGCCAGTTCGGCCAGCGCGATCCGAACCGTTCGGCCAGCGCGCTCCAGGTGGCGAACTCGTCC
>JBBDRH010000199.1:0-7397 GCA_040905645.1 Actinomycetota bacterium | reverse complement strand
GCCGCCGTCGCCGCCGTCCTGGTCGATGTCCAGGTCAACCTCGACCTCCTGGCAGAAGTTGTTCCAGCCCTGGCAAACGACCTGGGCGGAAGCCGTAGGAGCCATCAGAGCGGCAGCCACGGCGAGAATCAACACCATTCCGAAGATTTTTCTGAGCATCATTTCCGTCCCCCCTTGCTTGTCGCCGGACCAGCTCCGGCACTTGTGGGAGACGAGATGGGCTCCGGGCCTTACGGATTTTTTCGAACCATCCGAGGAAAGTTTCTTTCGCTCCCCGGAACCCGGGGGCTCATGGGGCCCGTCTAAGCATCAGTAATCGGCCAACCCTGGAAGCGAGGTACTTTGATGCGAAGACTGTTGGTTCTCCCTCTGGTAGCGATTTTCGTGCTCTGCACCTCGGCGGCAGCCATGGCCTGCGGCGGCCTCATCGGCCCGAACGGCAACGTGAACCTTCTCAAGACCACCACTCTCGCGGGCTACGCGGACGGAGTGGAGCACTATGTCACCTCGTTCTCCTTCGCCGGCGGGGGAGGGTCGTTTGGATCGCTGGTTCCTCTTCCCGGCATCCCGACGAAGGTGGAGCGGGGAGGGGACTGGACCCTTCAGCGGCTGATTAGGGAGACCCAGCCGCCGGTGCTGGCGTTTGCCCGTAGCGACAGCCTTGCCGCAGCCGGCGCCGAGAAGGCGGAGGTGATCCTGGAGACCACCATCGACGCCCTCGATCTCACCGTGCTCAAGGGTGGCGGGGACCAGGTGGGGGAGTGGGCCAAAGAAAACGGCTTCAGCCTTCCGCCGGACGCCCCTGAGGTCCTCGATTTCTACGCATCTCGCAGCCCGATCTTCCTGGCGGCCAAGTTCGACGCAGACGCCGCAGCCGCCCGGGGCCAGAACATCGGCGAAGGGACCCCTATTCACCTGAGCATCCCCACCGACAACCCGTGGGTGCCGCTGCGCATTCTCGCACTGGGCAAGCAGGCCCAGGAGCAGATCCAGGCCGACGTTTACCTGCTTACCACCAAGGAGCCGGCTATCCTGCCGCTGGCAAAGGGCTTGAGCCTTTCTCGCAGTGAGCAGGGCTCCGACTCGTTGATCGCCGACCTGCGTTCCGACAAAGGCATGGAGTGGATCCCGGCCTCCGGGATGTGGCTCAGCTACTTGCGGGTTGACTCTTCGGCAGGCGACCTGGACTACGACCTTGCCGTTGATGTCGAGGGCGAGGCGCCATCGAAGATCGATGCCGGAATCGACCCGGTGCCTGCCGCCGTTCCCACCGATCCCCCCGCTCCGGCAGGTCTGCCGATGTGGATGCTGGCCGGGGTGTCCGCCCTGGTTGCCGGAATTGGACTGACTCTCGGACGTAAGGTGCAGAGGCGTGCCGCGGCCTAAGCTCGCACTCCTGCTGATGGTCCTGGCCGTCGCCGTTTCGGCGTGCGCGGCCAGGGCCGCCTCCGGGGAGGAGGTCACGGTGACGATCAATCACTCCCGTTTCCACCCGGGTGAGCTCACCTTCAGTCGAGGCGATACCGTGACCTTCGTCCTCGTAAACGACGATCCCATCGATCACGAGTTCATCCTGGGGGACGAGGAGGTTCAGGATCGGCACGAGTTCGGGACCGAGGCGCACCACGACGCCATTCCCACCGAGGTCTCGCTTCCGGCCGGCGACACTGTGCGCACCACTGTGACGTTCGACAAAGCCGGCGAGCTGATCATCGGATGCCACCTGCCGACCCACTACGCCTACGGGATGAAGGCCGAGGTTACCGTCAAGGGATAAATCACACCTACGGGGGCCCCAAAAATGTAGGGTTTCCCCCGGAATGCTCGATACGACTTCACATTTCGATCGCCTTTACGAGTCTCAGGGCAGGGCGTTCGGCTGCCAGCCGGATCCCGAGCTTCTCGCCGCGCTGGCCCACGTGCAAAGTGGACGGGTCGTGGACCTGGGGGGCGGGCAGGGCCGGCACTGCCTTCCACTGGCTCGAATGGGGCTCGAGGTCGAGGTGGTCGACATCTCCGAACGTGCGCTGCGGCAGGTGACACAAGAGGCTACACGGGAGGGGTTGGAGATCTCCGGGGTGTGCTCCGACGTGGTTCGCTACGAGCCCCCTTCCGAGGTTCGGGCGATAGTGGCGGCGCTCCTGCTCCACCTGCCGGCCGTACACCTGAGCGTCCGGGTCGCCGAACGTCTCGGCTCGGCCCTCGGTGAGGGCGGGCTTTTCTACCTTTCGCTGCCCGGCTTCGACGAAGAACGCGTTCGGTTTGCCGGCCGGATCCTGCACAGCGCAGGGTGCGTCGATCATCGGGTCGTCAACCATGTGGTGACCAGGCGCGAGCGGCCTCGCCTGCCGGTGCCGAGGCGGAACGAAACTCGCGCCGTTGGCTTCAAGCGCTGACTCTCTCGCCGGGGTTCAGGCCGAGGTAGCTTCCTGCTTAAAGTGTCCCCGGCTCGTTTTGTGGCGGGAGGAGAGCGCCCGGCATCCCCCGGCGCGGTTTCGGGGAGAGGAGTACTGGGCAAGGCCGGTCCCCGGGTTTGGCGATCCGGAGGCTCGGCTGCTGGTGGTGGGATTGGCTCCCGCAGCCCATGGGGGGAACCGGACGGGGCGAGTCTTTACCGGCGATCGGTCGGGTGACTGGCTGTTCAGGGCGCTTTATCGCGCCGGCTTCGCCAATCATCCCAACTCGGACCATCGAGATGACGGCCTTCGATTGTCGGGGTGCTACATCGCAGCTGCGGTCCGGTGCGCCCCTCCCGATAACAAGCCGCTGCCAACCGAGAAGGAAACCTGCAGGCCCTACCTCGTCCGGGAGCTCCGGCTGCTCACGAAGCTCGAGGTGATAGTTGCACTGGGGTCGATCGCGTGGGAGGCGGTGCTGGCAGCGTTGCGGGACAATGGAGTTCCGGTGCCCTCGCCCAAGCCCCGTTTCGGGCACGGCGTCGAACATCGGATCGATGGGTATCGTCTGGTGGGGTCGTACCATCCCAGCCCGCAGAACACCAACACCGGCAGGTTGACCGAAGAAGCGCTGGACGCGATTTTCGAGGGGCTTTTAGATGAACCCGATTGAGGAGTTCCGCGAGATGGCCGCGCGGCCGGACGATCGGATCGACCTGGCGGCCGCGGCCCTGCTGATCGCCGCCGCCGACCATGAGGTTGCGTCCGGGAGCTTTTTGTCCCGCCTTGACGAGTTTGCTTACGGCGTCGACGACCTGGACTCTCTCAGGAAGCGTCTGTTCGACGAGCTCGGATTCACGGGCGAGACCGAGGACTACTACGAGCCCGAGAACTCGTTCATCGACATAGCGATCAATCGAAGGAGAAGCATCCCGATCACCTTGTCGGTGCTGACTATCGAGGTGGCCCGCCGCGCCGGGATCAAGCTCGAAGGGATCGGAATGCCCGGGCACTTTTTGGTCCGCTACCCGGTGACCGGCGACTACATTGACCCGTTCTTCAAAGGCGAGATCCTGGACGAGTCCGGCTGCGAGGCCAGGTTCAAACAGGTCACGGGAGTCACGGCATCGGTTTCATTCGGCCCTGGGATGAGGCCGGTCTCCAACAAGCAGGAGATCCTTGCTCGCATGCTCAACAACCTGAAGGCAATCTACAAGGCGAGGGCCGACGGCAAGTCGCTCGAGTGGGTGATCCGGATGCGCCTGGGGATCCCGATTGTGCCCAGGGAGGAGGTCGCAGAGCTGGGGGAGGCGCTCGCTTTGCAGGGAAGATTCAGGGAGGGCGCGGCGGAAATCGATGCAGTTGCAATGGAACACCCGAGCCTCGCCAAAACGCTCACGCCCGCCGCGAGGGCGCTCCGGGCAACTCTCAATTAAGTGGAGCTAGATGTCTGACAGGGTTCGGCTGGTCGAGTTCGGCGATGGCCCCACCTACGACCTCGGACCGACCCACCCGCTCAAACCGCAGCGCTTTTTGCTCACGCTCCGGCTCATCGATGCTTACGGGATAGTCGATGGCGACCGGGTCGGGCGCATCGTGGCCCGCGACGCCACCGACGAGGAGATAATGCTGGTCCACACCGCGCCCTATATCGACGCGGTCAAGAGGGCCGGTGCAGGACGGAGTGGCCCCTGGTGGCAGTACGGATTCGGGCCCGGGGACAACCCGATCTTTCCCCACATGCACGAAGCGTCGGCTCGAGTTGCAGGCGCAACCCTGGCCGGAGCGGAGGCCATCATTTCGGGTAAAGCCGATCATGCCTTCAACCCTGCCGGCGGCCTGCATCACGCCCTGCCCGACCGGGCAAGCGGGTTCTGCGTGTACGACGATCCGGCCATTGCCATCGCCTGGCTGCTTCGCAACGGTGTGGAGAGGATTGCCTACGTCGACGTGGATGCTCATCACGGCGACGGGCCCCAGGCGATCTTCTACGACGAGCCGCGGGTGTTGACGATCTCGCTGCACCAGTCCGGCCACACCCTTTTCCCCGGGACCGGGTTCGTGGACGAGATCGGCACGGGGGACGCGGCAGGGACATCGGTGAACGTTCCGTTGCCGCCCCTGACCTCCGACGATCTGTGGCTGGAGGCGTTTCGCCGGGTGGTGCCGCCGCTGGTGGAGGCCTGGCGGCCCGAGTTTCTGGTGACCCAGCTGGGCTGCGACACTCACTGCACCGACCCGCTCACGAACCTGATGCTTACGACGGCGGCCTTCAAACAAACCGCATCAATGCTGCATGAGCTGGCCCACAGCGCGGCGGGGGGGAAGTGGCTGGCCACCGGCGGCGGGGGCTACCAGTGGGCGACCGTGGTGCCCCGAGCGTGGACGATCTACTTCGCCGACATGGCGGAGGTCGAGCTGCCCGACCTGATCCCGCAGCAGTGGGTCGAGCACGCCCAGAAGGTGGCGCCGGGCTCACGGATTCCCACCACCCTGTCCGAGCCGCCGGTCACCGGCTCACCCGTCCAGCGGGAGGAGATTGCGCAGATTGTGGAGGACGTGAGGGCAGCCGTCTTCCCCTATCACGGCCTCTAGCCCTATAGGTCATTCGTAATACTCCTGCCTCACCACCGCGATCAGGAAGTTCACGGCCACGAAGAATGCCAGCAGCGCGATGCCCCTGGTCCAGGTGAGGTCGTAGAACTGCACCGGTTCGGCGGCAAGATCCTGTGCCCCTTCGCCCTCCAGGCCGAGATCTTCGGGTGTCTCGCTTCCCGCCGGGAAGATCGGTGCTGAAGGAGCCGGGCCGGGGTTCGTAACCACCGGCTGCAGGTTGCTGGGTGCGCTGATCGCCAGAGCGACGTCGAGCACCCTGTATTTGGTTCTTTCGCCTTTGCAGGACACCCCCGGTCCGCTGCCCGTGGCGATGATCCGCTCGATAGCCTGGACGTTGGTAAGGCCCTTCGACATCAGCAGCGCCGCCGCCCCGGAGACGAACGGCACGGCCATCGATGTGCCGTCTGCGTTGGCGTAGCCGGTGCGATTCTCGCTGGGGTTCCAGAACGTCGACAGCACCCCCACCCCGGGCGCCAGGATGTCCAGCCCCGCCCCGTAGTTGGTGAAGGGGGCACACTTGTCCTCCTGGTCGCTGGCGCCGACCACGATGATGCCCTTACCGGGGGGAGCGTCGAATGCCGTGGTGGACGACCCTTCGTTGCCGGCGGCGGTGATCACCGCGGCCCCGGAGGCGGCGGCATCGGCAATCGCCTTTCTGACCGCCTCGTCCCCGAAGATCGGGCCCGCCGGTTCGCCTGCGGCCGGGCTCAGCTGGGACGGGCCCACGAAGCTAAGGTTGAGGACGAGCTTGGCCCGCCGGCCGGCGGCCGCATCGACCGCAAACTTGATCGCGTTGGCCACCCTGCGGGAGTTGGCGCTTCCCTGGCGGTCGAAGACTCGAATCGGGAGGATCTTGGCGTCGGGGGCGACGCCGGCGATACC
This sequence comes from Actinomycetota bacterium, assembly GCA_040905645.1. GTDB lineage: Bacteria > Actinomycetota > CADDZG01 > JAHWKV01 > JAHWKV01 > JBBDRH01. The sequence goes on along the minus strand of JBBDRH010000199.1, from coordinate 1,503 downwards.
CTCGTTGTTCCCGGCCGCCGCCCCGGCTATCCCGGCGATCAGAGTGCCGTGTCCGTGGGAGTCCTCTGGGCCCTGCTCGTCGACCACGCTGCTGCCCGGCACCAGCTGCCCCTTCAGATCCGGGTGGTTGAGGTGGACGCCGGTGTCGATCACGGCAATCAGCACCCCGGCGCCCCGGGAAACGCTCCACGCGGCTTCGGCGCCTATTCTTCTCAATCCCCAGAGCTGTGCAAACAGCGGATCGTTCGTTGCTGCCTCTGCCGGCCAGGGGGTGCAGAGGACTACGGCAAGGACCAAGCAAACAATCTTCGATCTTCGCATGTAGCCTTGACCTTAAATCATGTAAATCGCCAGGAGGCTCTCATGGACAGAAAGTCGGCTCTCGAAGAGGCCAGAAAGCTGATTCCGGAAGTGTCGCCTCAGGATGCCAAGTCGGAGCTGGACACCGGAGCCATCGATGTTCTGCTGGATGTGCGGGAAGCTCACGAGTGGCGAAGAGGCTATATCGATGGGGCGATTCGCGTAGCGCTCGATGAGGTTCCCGACAAGGCCGACCCGGAGCTGACCGGGTGCGACCCGCGCCTCACCGAAAACCGCGAGGCCCGTATCGTCGTCTACTGCGCCACCGGCGTCAGATCCTTGCTGGGCGGGCTGGCGCTGCGCAACCTCGGCTACACCAACGTCGTTTCGCTGAAGGGCGGGATCGATGGGTGGAAGACGGCGGGGAACCCGACGGAAAGAACCTAGGTAACCGCCGAGCCGACCGGCTCGTAGATGGTGTTGACGTAGGTTTCGTCGTCGAACTCCAACGTCGTGACCGACGCACGGGCGCAAGGAAGCTTGGCTCTCCAGGGCGGGAGCCTGTTTTCCTCGAACATCAGCCTGGCGATCAGTACCGGCGTCATATGCGACACCGCCACTGCTTCCCCTCCCCGATGAGCGTCGCGAATGTTGGCGATCCCCCGTCCCATCCTGGCCCGGATGCTCTTATAGGGCTCACCCCACGAGGGGCGCAGCGGGTTCAGGAAGTAGCGGGCGTTGAGCGGGTTTTTGAACAGCCGTTTGTCGCCTGGCCGGCCCTGTAGATAAGCCACCGACTCCAGCAGGTCGGGCTCCTCGACGACCTCCAGCCCATGTCGTTCGGCGATCGCCGTGGAGGTTTGGAGCGCCCGGGTCAGCGGGCTGGAGTACACCGCCTGAATCGGCCGGCCGGCAAAAGAGTCGGCCAGAGCCTCGGCCTGGCGAAGGCCCCGTTCCGACAGCAGCCAGCCCTCCATGCGGCCGTACCAAATGTTGTCCGGATTTTCGACCTCTGCGTGGCGCACGAGATGAACAAGGGTGCGGGTCATTGAGTTGAGAGTCTAAGGGAGCGCCATCGGGCTGCAAGGTGGTCCAGGGCTCGCACTAGGGCGGTGGCCACTAACGTTGGCGTGTTTGGGGCGCGTGAGGTGGCACCAGGCGAGGCCGCAGGGAGCCCCTCTAGCCCTGCCCTAAAGGGGCGAC
>JBBDRH010000198.1:0-1248 GCA_040905645.1 Actinomycetota bacterium | reverse complement strand
CCGAGGCCGTGGAGGCGGGGCAGCTGGACTTCGGCGAGAACCGGGTTCAAGAGCTGGGCGCCAAGTACGATCAGGCACCGGAGGGTGTCCGCTGGCACTTCATCGGCCGGCTCCAGCGCAACAAGGTGGGCAGGCTGGTGCCTATGGCGGACGTCATCCACTCGATCGACTCGGTCGAGCTCGCGAGACAGGTCGGCTCACGAGCCACACGTCCGGTGCAGGTCCTGCTCGAAGTGAACGTGTCCGGCGAGGATCGCAAGGGCGGGGTTGCGCCCTCCGGGCTGCCGGAGCTGGTGGAAGCGGTGCTGGAAATGAAGCACCTCGACCTCATCGGCCTGATGACGATGGCGCCGCGAGTGGAGGATCCGGAGCTGGCCAGGCCCGCGTTCAGGCAGCTTGCCGAGCTGCGGGCACGGATGGCGGAAACATTTTCCTACGCGAGTATCCACCACCTTTCGATGGGGATGAGCCAAGATTATCGGGTGGCAATAGAAGAAGGGTCAACCATGGTGCGCGTCGGCGAGGCGATATTCGGTCCTCGGGCTAAGCCCCGGGATCCATCGGAGTCAGAAAGGTGAGTTCCATGGGGGTCTGGAAAAAGACGCTCTTATACCTCGGCCTGGTCGAGGAGGACGATTTGGACGGCCAGCTGGATGTAGTCGACGAGACCCCTCGAAAGACGCCCTCCACCATTCGAAAGATCAGCAGGGAAGAGATGTCGACGGTACGAGGCATGGCGAGCCCCCAGCCTTTGGGACAGGTCCACATAGTTGCTCCGCACGCTTACGACGATGCTAAGGAGATCGGCGACAAGCTGAAATCAGCGGTGCCGGTGATCATGAACCTTCAGGGCATCGAGGACGACACCTTCAAGCGCCTGACGGCTTTCGCCTCGGGGCTTGCATACGGTCTGGGTGGGGAGGTACAACGGCTGGCGCCGCGCATGTACCTGATCACGCCCGCCAACGTCGAGGTTTCGGCCGAGGACAGACAGCGCCTCAAGCGAGGTCTGTTCAATGAGTTTTGATGAACGAGGACCGATTCTGTGATACGGGACATCCTGTACCAACTACTTCAGATCTACACCTATATCCTCATCGCAAGGGTGGTGTTCTCGTTCATTCCGCTGTTCAAACCGGGGTGGTCGCCGCCGTCCTTTCTGGCGCCGGTGGTGGACATCGTCTACGGCCTCACCGAACCGCCTCTGCAGTTCTTGCGCAAGGTCATCCCGCCGCCGATGGGCTTCCC
>JBBDRH010000197.1:0-7409 GCA_040905645.1 Actinomycetota bacterium | reverse complement strand
GAGAACATGCTCGTCGACGATCGCTACCGAATCCTGCGCCGGCTCGGGTCGGGTCACCCGGTGCTGCACCGGTTCCGGGTCGGGCTCGAGTTCGCCGTCTCCGGCCACAAGGACCTGGACAAGATGGTCGAGCACCACTCGAAGATGGCACGATCCCTGGGCGAGCAGCTGGGGCTGTCGGAGACCGCCCTCGACGGGCTCGACGCATCCTACGAACAGTGGGACGGCAAAGGCTGGCCCGGGGAGCGCGCGGGCGAAGAGGTGCCCATTGCCGCCCGCCTGGCTGCAATCGCTGAGTTCACGGAGGTGGCCCATCGCATGGGGGGCGTCGAGGCCGCCAGAGAGCTCGTCCGCAAACAGAGCGGAAAGCAGTTCGATCCCACACTGGCCGCCGAGTTTCTGGCGAACGCCGACTTGCTGCTGGCCGACATCGACTCTTCGGAGGCATGGACCGCCGTGATCGATGCAGAACCGGCCCTCTCGGTGGTGCTGACCGAGGAGCGATTCGACGACGCCCTTCTGGCGATCGCCGACTTCATCGATCTGAAGTCGCCCTACACGCTGGGTCACGCCCGTGCCGTCGCAGATCTGGCAGCCGAGGCAGGAGCGCAGCTCGGACTGCCCGATCCTGAGGTGCGCACCCTGCGCCGTGCCGGTCTCGTCCACGACTTCGGCCGCCTGGGCGTCTCGAACTCGATATGGGACAAGCCGGGACCACTCGGAAGCGGCGAGATGGAGCGGGTCCGGATGTCGCCTTACGTCACCGAGCGGATCCTGCGGCAGTCCGCGGCTCTGGCGCCGCTGGGGGCGATAGCGGTAGCGCATCGGGAGCGGCTCGACGGATCCGGTTACCCGCGAGGCCTGTCGGGGGCCGACATCTCCCAGCCGGCCCGGATCATCGGAGCTGCCGACGCATACCAGGCGATGCGCGAGCCCCGGCCCTACCGGGAGTCGCACAGCCCTGAGGAGGCGGCAGCCGAGCTCCGAGCGGGCGTGAAAGCTGGACGGTTCGACGGCGACGCCGTCGAGGCGATTCTCGGCGCCGCAGGACATCGAATTCCTCGCCGGCGGGAGGGCCCGGCCGGGCTTACCTCTCGGGAGATGGACGTCCTGCGCCATCTCGCTCGCGGGCTCACGAACAAGGACATCGCAGCCTGCCTGTACATCTCGCCCAAGACGGTGTCGAACCACGTCGAGCATATCTACATGAAGATCGGAGCCTCGAACCGGGCGGCGGCGGCGCTCTTCGCAACGCGCAACGGACTCCTCACCGTGGAGGAGTCCGTTTCGGTCTAAAGCTCAGGCGCCCTGCATCTGCTGCACGTTGCGCAGGATGTGCTTGTCCACCTCATGCCCCAGCTCGGCCGGGGTGAAGAGGACAAAATCCGTGCCCTTCGTCGCAGACGGAGTGTGGCCGGGGGCGACGTAAAAGCCGTCCCCGGCTTCGAAGGTTTCGCTCTTGTCCGAGAACGTGAAGGTGAGCCGGCCCTTCAGGACGTATCCCCAGTGGGGGCACGGGCACTGGTCGTTCGGCAGTCCCTTCATCAGGTCGGCCATGTCCGCATCCTCGAGGATGGAGAGGAAGCTGATCTGATAGCCATCGGCGTCGTCCTGCCACGACTTTGCGACTCCTGCGTCCTGCAAGTCCGTTGCGCTTTCCTTCGATACCTTGGGCATTCCTTGCCTCCTTTGTTGAGCTTGAGACAAGCATGGGCCGATGGGGCCGCGGAATCATGAGGCGTTTACCCTATCTTTCGTCGTGCCGGGCGCATCCCCGGCTGCACCTGGGCGCCGGGCTATTCGATGGTGACGCAGGCCGAACGTTTGTCTACCGGATCGCCCTCGTTGAGCTTCCCAGTCTCGAAGGCCCTCAACGTGAACTCGTACTCGCCCTCCGCCAGCGGCTGACCGTCCGATTTCGGCAGGTCGAAGGTCTCCTCGTTGACCACCGTGCTGCGTTGCGGACCGAAAGGCACCCTTCCCACCAGCCGGAGCCGGGGTGCGGCGCCGCCGAGCTCATGCCGGGACACCAGAATTCCCACCTCTACATCACGCTTCAGGATGTAGGTTGCCCTCGCCTGATCTTGCGAGAGGACCTCGACCTCGATGCTGGAGATGACGTCCCCCGGGCCGTCCTCGGAGCCGCAGGCCAGGGTTGCCGGTGATGCAGACTCCCGAGCTTGCGGCTCATCGTCGCCGCAGGCAGCCAGAGAGCTCGAGAGTGCGAGCAGGGCCAGAGCGGCGATCGACCACCTTCGCAGTGCTTCAGGCATCTACACCTCCGGTTGGATCCTACGATCCGCTTCCCTGCGCCACAAGTTCCCCGGCACGGGCATAATTTGAGGCCGGTGCCGTAGGAGGCTCATCGTGGTGCGAAAGCTTCTGTTTGTCCTGGGTGGCGTGGTGTGCTTGGGCGTGGCCGCCACGCTGCTTCTCGTCCGAGATGACCCTGACTCGCCCGTGTCCCAACCGAGCATGTCACCCTCGCCATCGATCGCCTCGGTGCTGCCCGAGCTCTCTGCTTTCGTCGAGAGTGCGCGAGGTCTCGAGTTCCTCGACGACGTGAAGATCACAGTGCTATCCGAAGCTCTGTTCCGGGAGGAGCTGAAAAAGTTGGCGGCGGATGCGGGGGGCGTCGCTCGGGCGGAAGCAGTCCTGACCGTTCTGGGACTGCTGCCGCCGGAGGCAGATCTGGCCGCCCTCCTGGCTGCCTCCGACGAGAGGACGGTCGGGTTCTACGATCCCGCCAAGAAGGAGCTGATGACCACGAACGAACTCAATCCGTTCGTCCGCAGAGTTCTGGTTCACGAGCTCACTCACGCTCTCGACGACCAACACTTCGGGATCGATCGTGAGATCGCAGGTGACGAGGCGGCTGCCGCTTTCGAGGCTCTGATCGAAGGCAGTGCGATCCGCGTCGAGCAGCTCTACGTCGACTCGCGGCCGGCTTCCGAGCAGCAGGAGATCGCAGCCCGGGAGCAACAGATCACGGCCGGGCCGGAGCTCCCTCCGGCCGTGGAGCAGCTTCTCGGCTTTCCCTACGTGTTCGGGCCCTCCTTCGTCGAGGCCCTCGTCAACGAAGGCCCCGACCGTCTCAACCTCGCCTTCTCCTCACCTCCGGCAAGCTCGGAACAGGTGCTAGATCCGGCTCGGTACCTCTCGGGGGACGCTCCCCAGGCCGTCACCCGCCCCCCGGTCGAGGGAGCCGCAACCGACGAGGGTGAGTTCGGCCCGGTTCTACTCCGGCTGCTCCTCGAGTCCAGGCTAGACCCGGCAGTCGCCGAGGAGGCCGCCACCGGCTGGGATGGGGACCGGTATGCTACCTGGCGCAGCCCCGACGGGCGGACCTGCGTTCGGGTTCGTTTTGTGGTGGACACTCCTGAGGACTCCCGGCAGCTGCAGGCCGCTCTTGCCGGATGGGTCAGCCGAGTGACCGATAGGGAGGTCGATTCGGCCGGCTTGCTGCTGAAGGCCTGCGGCCATCCTGATTAGCGACGTATCCGGCCCCGCCGGCGCAGCTAATGGGGCCCGGCCCATAGAATTGGATCATGGAGGCTCTTAACTCAGATCAATCGTCCATCGTCCACGGACGAAGCCCGACTCCGAGGGTGAAGCGGCAATCACCAAACACATCGCCCTGATCAACGGGCATGAGGTACTGCACGATGAGGCGTCCGGCCGGTTTGAGATGCAGGTCGAGGGCCTCACCGCCGAGCTGACCTACCGAATCGAGGGCGACCGCATCTTCCTCCTGAACACCTGGGTACCCGCCGCCGTCGAGGGACGGGGCATCGGCTCGACTCTCGTGCATGCCGCGGTGGCGGAGGCGAAAAGGAGGTCTCTCACCGTCGTTCCGGTGTGCAGCTTCGTCCGGTTCTGGTTGGAGAAGCATCCCGAGGAGCAGGTCGCCGTCGAATGGACTCCTGAGACACATTAGGCTCTCGGCAAAGAACACGTCTCGAGCTAGCTCCGCCGTAAGCTGGAAACGTGGATGTGCCCTTTCGGTGGGATGTCGCTCGGCGTGAGCAGCTCGGCAGCCTCCCACTCGGCGAGGAGGCTCCCAGCTACCCCGGTTTCGAGGCCGAGCTTCGCACCTGCTGTGCGCGGGTGGTGTCAGCAGGCCAGAACTCGGACTTCGTGTTCATCGGCCGCTCGCCCGAGAGCATCTTCGATTACCTCAGCGGGGCCTTCGCCGAAACCTCCTGGAACGACCGCCTCTCCCTGCTCAACCTCTCCCTCCGATACACGGATAGTGATGAGCTCAAGATCGGCTCCGGCCCGGATGTCCATGTTCTTCGCCGGCATATAGCTGCCCTCGGGTTGGCGCCTGACCAGATCGCTACGCGCCCACGCCCGGTGGTCCTGGTCGACCTTGTCGCCGACGGGACCACCCTCGGAGCAGTCACCGGCGCCCTTACCGAGTGGGCAGCCGATGAGCGGGTCGATGTGAACGCATTGAGGCGACGGATTCGTTTTGTCGGTATCGTTTGGCGCAGGAAGACCAGTCCCAACACCTGGCGATGGAATCAGCACGCCGAGTGGCTGGAGCCATTCGGGCGGGCAGTGGTCAAGAATGTGTCTATCCCCGGCACCCTGTGGGACTACCTCGGCAACAAGCAGAGCAAGGTCTCGAGAACCCAACCCATCAGCAAGTGGCAGAACGACGAGTGGAGGTTCGAGCCTCCTCGCGATGCCGAGAACTTGGAGTCTCTCCGGCTAGCGCTGCGTATCTACAATCACGCCGGAACGGCGCAAGAGCGAGAGCAGTTCTCCCGGGAGCTTGCAGAGCAGCCGAGCGTTTCCGAATCCTGGCTTCGGACGCTCATCGGCGAGCTACGCAAGACGGCCTGATGGAAAACCTGACCGACCCTTTAAGCTCAATCCAAAATCGTGCCGATACTCAGCTGAGCTTGCGTGCGGCAGATGCGATGCCGGGAGTTCGACCACATCGTTCCGGTGGAGCTGAGGGGCCCACCTCGCTATACAACCTGGCCCGTTGTTGGCAGCGGCAGGGATTTGTGCGAGCTCGCTGCCGGAAACTCGCACGCCCTGAGGTGAGCTGGCCGCCGTGGGGCCCTCCTATGGCTGAAGGGCGACCCGATCGCGATAGTTCGTATTTGTCACCAGAAAAGACGGGCAGTTTACCGGCCCGTTCGGATATCCTCCACACACCAGAGAAAGGAGGTGGTCCGATCAGCGAAAGTCTTCTCGGGACCCTGGAGGTGACCGGCCGCTAGGTCGGAAGGCTGGTTTCGACCAGTGAATTTCACACCGGGCCACCCCTGAGTCGGATGCCGGACTGGTCCCGTCGGCGCAGAAGGTCCTTCTCAGGCTCCAAGAGTCCAGCAATGAACCACCGAAAGGCGCCGCCGAGCGGCGCCTTTCGGCTTTGTACCAGGGGGGTGGTCCCGAAGTCCGATCTCGAATCGATGTCAATGAGACCATGATGTAGTGGAACCGATCTTTTACAACCCCCTCGACCCCAGGGTTCACGCCGACCCCTACCCGCACTACCGGCAGCTCCGCGAGGCGGACCCGGTCCACCGCAGTGCGCTCGGCTTTTGGGTGCTCAGCCGGTATCGCGACATCGCCTACCTGCTCCGCGACCCCCGGCTCGGGCACGAGCTGAGCGATCAGGAGGAGTTCGGCCTGCTCTCCTCTGCGGAGGGGGCGTCGATGCTGTTTCGCGACCCTCCCGCTCACACGCGGCTGCGGGCTCTGGTCAGCAAGGCCTTCACCCCCAGGATGCTCGAGAGCTGGAGAGGACGGATTCATCAGATCGTCTCGCGGAGCGTCGAGCGGGCGAAAGAGCGAGGAGAGATCGATGTCATCGCCGACCTGGCGTTCCCCCTGCCCGCTACCGTCATCTGCGAAATGCTGGGACTGCCGACCGAGGACCAGGATCAGTGCAGAAGGTGGACCAACGCCCTGACCAAGAGCCTGGACCCCGTGATGAGCGCGGCCGAGGCGGATGAGCTGGGCTTTGCAGCGGTCGAGTTCCGCGATTACCTGGCCGGCCGGGTTTCCGAGCGCCGCGACAGGCCCGGCGAAGACCTGATGACGGCCCTGATTGCAGCAAGGGAGCAGGGCGACCGCCTGAGCCAGGACGAGCTGATCTCGACGATTTCCCTGCTGTTTGTCGCCGGCCATGAGACGACCACCAACCTCATCGGCAACGGCTTGCTGGCGCTGCTGCGCAACCCCGATCAGCTGCGCCGGCTTCGCGGCGACCCCTCCCTGCTGCGCAACGCCGTCGAGGAGGTTCTCCGCTACGACAGCCCGGTGCAGTTCGTCGTCCGGACCGTCAAGCAGCCCATCGACCTGGAGGGGGACCAGATGGCTCCCGGCGACCCCGTGCTTCTGCTCGTCGCCGCCTCCAACCGGGATCCGGCCCAGTTCAAAGAGCCGGACGTCCTGGACCTGGGCCGCCGCGACATCCGGCACCTCTCGTTCGGCGGAGGGATCCACTTCTGCCTCGGCTCCGTGCTTGCCCGAATGGAAGGCCAGATTGCTTTAGGGGCGCTGGTCTCCAACTTCGACCGCCTGGAGATCGCCTCCGACCGGCTTGAGTGGCGCCCGCACATCAACCTGCGAGGGCTGGAATCTCTGCCCCTCGAGGTGGGCAGGTCAGGAGGGTAGGAAAGGCAGCGAGGAGCGGGCTCCGCAGGTCAGGAGGGTGGGGGAGGCAGTGAATGGCGGTCGCCGTAGCTGAGCAGGATCAGGCTGTGGCCCCCCAGGATCAAACCGACGTCTTTGCGTTTGATGTGAGTTCCCGGCCGGGCGGTGTTTATAAGCTCCTGCCACTCGCCATCGTGATCCAGCACTGGCAGCTCAAAGCCGACCGAGGAGCTTCCCCCGTTCAGCAGAAGCAGGAGCGTGTCGCCGACGAGGTCCCTGCCCCACTCGTCCACCACGTCGGCAGCCTGCCCGGGGATCATCATCCCCAACCTCTGTTTGGTGGGATCCTCCCAGTCTGTGGGCTGCATCTCGCCGCCGTCGGGCCGGAGCCACACCACCTTGTTCAACCGGTCGCCCGCAGACTCACCGTGCGCGAAGAAGTGGCGCCTGTGCAGGATCGGGTTGTCCTTGAAGACGGCGATCGCCTGCTTGGTGAACTCCAGCAGCTCCAGGTCCGCCGGCTCCAGGTCCCAGTCGACCCAGCTGATCTCGTTGTCCTGGCAGTAGGCGTTGTTGTTGCCGTGCTGAGTTCTGCCCATCTCGTCGCCGGCCAGGATCATCCTCACCCCCTGCGAGAAGAGCACAGTGGCGATAAAGTTCCGCTTCATCCTTTGCCTTAGCTGCTGGATGCGAACCGAGGGAGTAGGGCCCTCCTCGCCCCAGTTCGAGCTGAAGTTCTCGTCGGTACCGTCCCGGTTGTCCTCGCCGTTGTCCCAGTTGTTTTTGTGCGT
>JBBDRH010000196.1:0-7434 GCA_040905645.1 Actinomycetota bacterium | reverse complement strand
CCTCGAGGCGAAGCCCCATTGCACTCGGGGCGCCTGGACGCTCTCGGTGCCCACCCTATTTCTCAGACGCTGCACTAGTCGAGGCAAAAGTCGACCGGTCCTTGGGACGGGAATGCTTTGTCTTGGACGTCTTTGGGGTCAGAATCTACTTTGCCACCAAGCTGAACGGAACTGATGGGTCCGATGAGTGCGACCGAACCACTTGAACATGGCCGTGAGTCTTTCCGGCGCCAGGCCTGGGGCGACGCTTACTCGCAGCTGTCGGCCGCCGATAAGGAGTCGCCGCTCGAGGCGGACGACACTTATCTGCTTGCCGCGGCCGCTCATCTGACCGGCCGGGACGATGAGCGCAGCGCGCTCTGGGCTCGTGCCCATCAGCAGTTCTTGGATCTGGGAGACGTTCCAAGGGCTGTTCGCTCTGCTTTCAATCTCATCATGGGCCTCGCCGACCAAGGCGACTTTGCTCAAATGGGGGGATGGGTCGGGCGCGCCAGGCGGATATTGGAGGAGTCCGGGCAGGATTGTGCGGAGCAGGGTTACCTCCTCATTCCGATCGCGCTCCAGAGCCTGGGTGCCGGAGACGCCGCGGGTGGTTTGGCTACCTTTGCGCAGGTGGCCAAGGTTGCCGATCGCTTCGACGACCTGGACCTCAAGGCTCTGGGCAGACTGGGCCGCGGGCGCGCTCTCGTCAATTTCGGTGAGGTCGCCGAAGGGGTGGCGATGATGGACGAGGCTATGGTGGCGGTCACCACGGGCGAGGTCTCACCGATTGTTTCGGGAGTGGTCTACTGCGCAATGATCGAGATCTGTCAGGACATCTTCGACCTCCGCAGGGCGCAGGAGTGGACCACCGCTCTCAGCCACTGGTGTTCTTCCCAGCCCGACCTGGTGCCGTTCCGAGGTCAATGCTTGGTTCACAGGGTGGAGATCATGCGCCTGCACGGTGCCTGGCCCGACGCCACGGAGGAGGTGCAGCGCGCTTGCGAACTGTACGGCAGGTTCCCTCGCCAGCCCGCTGCTCCTGCCGCTTACTATGAGCAGGCCGAGCTCTATCGGCTGCGCGGCGAGCTCAGCCGGGCGGAAGAGGGTTACCGGCAGGTGGCACGCTTCGGGCGCACGCCGCAGCCCGGGCTCGCCCGGTTGAGGCTGGCCCAGGGCCAGGTCAAAGCGGCGGAAGCTTCGATCCGTCTCGCCATGGATGAGGCCAAGGAGCGGTCTGCGAGAGCGAAGCTCCTTCCCGCCTTTGTTGAGATCATGCTCGCCGCGGACGATGCAGGCGCAGCTCACGAAGCCGCTGTGGAGCTGGCGGAGTTTGCCGCCGATATGAACGCAACGTGGCTTGAGGCGATGGCCACCTATGCGAATGGGTCCGTGCAGCTCGCCAAAGGCGATGCAAAGGCAGCTCTTTCGATGCTGCGCGAGGCGTGGCTGCTCTGGAAGGAGCTCGACGCTCCCTACGAGGGGGCCCAAGCCCGAACTCTGATCGGTCTCGCCTGCAGGCAGCTGGGCGATGAGGACACCGCACAGATGGAGCTGGATGCAGCTCGCTGGGTATTCCGTCAGCTGGGGGCAGTGTTTGATGTCTCCAATGTCGACGCTCTGTTGAGAAAGGACCACTCGAAGGCCGCCGGCGGGTTGACTGCCCGGGAGGTGGAGGTGCTTCGCCTCGTCGCCGCGGGCAGGACCAACAAGGCGATTGCCTCGGACCTGTTCCTCAGCGAGAAGACCGTGGCCCGGCACGTCAGCAACATCTTCACGAAACTGGGGGTAGCCTCTCGCTCCGCGGCCACCGCCTTTGCGTTTCAAAACGAGCTCATCCGGACCTGACCTACCCACATACCGAGAATCTCGAATTGGGTAATTCGCCCGATGCGCCACCCCTTCTTCAGGCGTAGTTTCGCGAGGTCAGCAGCCGCGCAACACATAGGAGAGGAGGTCCACCGATGTCTGAGACAACCAGGGGGCGATTCGAGGCAGCCATCGTGGCCATCGTCCCATTCTTTTGGCTGGCCGCAATGGGCTACCACCCTTACATTGCCAACCTGGCCGACCCATCGGCGGTTGCCGCGGCCATGTCTGCCGACACGACCCGATGGGCAGTTGCGCACATCGCCGTTGGCGTGGGATCCGGCCTTTTGCTGCTCGCCTTCCTTGTTGTCCGCAGCTATCTACGGGAAGCCGGGGAGGATCGCTGGAGCTTCCGTGCGGTTCCATTCCTCGTAGTGGGAACCTCCTTGTTCGTGTTTCTTCCGGCGTTCGAGACCGCAATGATTGCCGCCTCGCGGGCGGGCGCCGACCCCGTAGCTCTGCAGGAGCAGCTGCAGCCTTTCTTCGTCCCGATGATGGTTGGGCAAGCACTCACCTTTGGCATCGGTCTAATCTGCCTTGCAATCGGAGTCGTCCGCAGCCGGGTTTTTGACGGTCAGCTCACCTGGATAATCGCGGGGGCTCTGGTCGTGGCGGCAATGTCTCGCTTTGTCCCTCAGGGACGGGCGCTGTATGTGGGTGCCGTGGCCGGGGTCGTCGCTCTGGTGCCGATCGCCCTTCAGATGTGGAGCAGCGCACCGAGCACTAAAATCGAAGGCTCCATGCTTCGTCCCAACCTCCGGGATGCAAGATGAGCTCTGAAGGCTTCGACGAGCGCTTCGACACCATCGTAATTGGCGGGGGACAGGCGGGCCTGTCCATGGGTTACCACCTCTCCCAGCTCGGCCGGCCCTTTGTGATCCTGGAAGCCAACCCCAGGGTGGGAGACTCCTGGCGCCAGCGCTGGGACTCGCTCAGGCTATTCACGCCGGGCTGGTACAACGGCCTCACGGGAACGCGCTTCCCCGGACCCCGCATGACTGCTGCGACCAAGGACCAGCTCGCCGACTATCTCGAGGCCTACTCAGAACGGTTTGAGCTTCCCGTCAGGACCGGTGTCAGAGTCACCCGAGTCACCAAGCCCGGAGACCGATTTGTTGTCGAAGCCGGGGACGGCCGTTTGGAAGCGAGCCAGGTGGTGGTCGCCACCGGTGCGTTCCAGAACCCGAGGACCCCTTCCTTTGCCAAAGAGCTCGATCCGAACATCAACCAGATCCATTCGAGGGAGTACAAGAACCCCTCGCAGCTCATCCCCGGGAGTGTCCTCCTGGTGGGCGCCGGCAACTCCGGCGCCGACATCTGCCTCGAGGTGGCCCGCGATCACAAGACCTGGCTATCCGGCCGCCACCCCGGGCATGTGCCCTTCCGGATTGACGGGCTGGTAACCCGCCACCTCGTGCACCTGGTCCGATTCGTCGGGCACCACGTCCTGACCGTGCGCACGCCGGTCGGCCGAAAGGTCCTCCCCAAGATGCACGGCAGGGGGCATCCGGTGGTCCGGGTGCAGCCCAAGGACGTAATCGCGGCGGGGGTGGAAACCGTTCCGCGGGTCGTCGGAGTCAAGGACGGGCTGCCCCAGCTCGAGGACGGAAGGGTCCTCGATGCGGCCAACATAATCTGGTGCACCGGCTTTCGCCAGGACTTCTCGTGGATCGACTCGGCCGTCTTTGGCGAGGAGGGGCTCCCGATTCACGACCGCGGCGTGGTGGGCGGCGCTCCCGGCCTCTACTTCATCGGCCTCGAGCAGCAGTACTCGGTGACCTCCGACGTCATCACCGGCGTGGGCAGAGACGCCGCCTACATCTCGGCCCACATCGCAGCGAACGCGGCCAACGGCCGCAGGAGGGAGCCGGTCAACGCAAGGAGCTAGAAGCTCAGGAAATCCAATCTTTTCCCAAGGTTGGCACAACAACCGGTTGCGACACTGCTGCAGTCGGGGTTCCAAGACCAAGGGAAAGGGTGATGGAGATGGCCAAGGTAATCAGGTGCACGGACGGGTTCGTATCAAGGGGAGAGACGGACGACGAGCTGATCGCAATGGCGGAGGCGCACATCAGGGACGCACACCCGGATCTGGTCGGCAAGCTCAGCAGGCAGGACCTCCTCGCCATGGCGGAGGATGAATAGATAGATCTCCGCGTTGAACAAGCGGGCCCGCGGCCGGATGGCGGCGGGCCCGCTTCAAAGACCGGAATCGCAGGCTTGAAGGAGCCGGACGTGCAGCGCCTGGAGGTCAGGGCCCGGGTCCGCCCCCAGCTCGTCGCGAAACAGCTTGCGGACCTCCTCGTAGATGCGTAACGCCTCGGCGTAGTTTCCCCCTTTGGCGAGTGTCTCCATCAGCAGGCGATAGCCGGCTTCGCGGTAGGGCGCCTTTTCGATGAGCTCGCGGGCGGCTCGCTCGGCACCCTTGAGCTCGGTTCCGCCGATGTTGAAGCAGGCGGTTGCTTCGTACTCGAGTGCCGGAAGGAGCATCTCGGAGATCTGCCGTCGCGTGTCCTCCACCCACGGTGAGTCGTTCCCCAGGCCCAGCAGGAACCTGCGGCGCGCGACCTTCTGAGCGACGTTCGCCGCGCTGTAGGTCGCGAACCAGTCCTTTTGAACCAGCGCGGCCTCGGCACGATGTAACCCCTCGCGGGCGGCCTCGCAGTCCACCCAGGCGTCGTCGTCGAGGTCCAGGCGTATCGCGCTGCGCCCTCGGAGAACCTCCGATCCCAACGCCTTGCGCAGCTTGGAGATCAAGGCGTTGAGCGAGGACTCCGACGCCATCGGCAGCATCTGTGCCCACAACACGTTCAGGAGCTCATCACGCTCGATGTGCCGGGTGCGGTTTAGGACCAGATAGGCGAAGAGGACCTTCCCCTGCTTGCCGGGGAGATCGGCCTTCAGCTGTTCGCCCCGAAGCTGGACGACGAGCGGCCCACACAGTTGGATCCGTGTGCTGATCAGCCCATACAAGTTGTGAGTAGGATATTCGGCCTAGCCGGCATCCACAAAGCCGGGTGAGTCCAGGGGGGAGGTCAGATGGCCAAGATCATCAACTGCGAGTGTGGTTATGTGATCCGGGGCGATACCGACGAAGCGTTGCTGGCAGATGCCGACAAGCACATGCGTGAGTATCATCCGGAGATGGCGGGCAAGGTGTCCCACGAGGACCTGCTGGCGATGGCAGAGGTCCTCGCCTAGGCAACCGTCCGGTCGAGGCTCAACCCTGAAGGGCTTTGGCCTGGTCGATCCACCCCTCCACCTGCTTCTCCGACACGCCGATGATGTCGCCGTGGCGCTCCTCGATCATTTTGGTGAGGCTGGCGGGGTTGCGGTGGCTGAGCTCCTTGATGGAGTCGACACCGATGCCCTCGAGAATCTCCGTGATCTTTGGTCCGATACCGACGAGCTTGTAGAGATCGTTTTCCATTCCGCCCATACCAAGCCTCCTTTGGTCGACCGTTCCCTTGACCTGAGGCTAGCACTGAAAGCGTCGCCCCGCCGCTCCCGAGAAGGCAGTGTCTCCAGGGCGGAAAAGCTTGCGGAGGCCTACCCCTCCGGCCTCAGCATCGAGCGCAGCTTGTCCTGCCAGTCGAAGCCGTCCCGGCTGAGATCCTGGCTGACCGCCGGGAGGTCCGTGTCGCTGACCATCGCATGCCAGGTCGCCTTGTTGACCACGCCGTCGGTCTCCAGATGCTTCAGCACCTGGAAGCGGCGGACGCTGATGTTCATCTTCATCGAGTAGATGCCGTCCACCTCGGGCAGCGTTCCCCGGATGTAGAGCTGGGTCTGTGCAGCGCGGACGGCATCGCCCCGGGCCCCGAACTCGATATCGACGATCAGGGCCTCCCAAGTCGTGCTGCCGGCAACTCCGTCCACGGCGAGGCCCCCCGCCTTCTGAAAGGAGATCACGGCCTCCTCCGTCTGATCGCCGAACACGCCGTCCGGCGTCACGGATGCTCCATGCGAGTTCAAAAGGTGCTGGACCGTACGAACCACCTGGTCCTCGTCGCCCCGCTTTTTCATCGGCCAACTCGGGTTGTCCAAATCTCAGTCCTTTAGCCGGCGCCTGTGAAGCTCCTTCGCCACTTCCGGTGTGAGCATAGAGCCAACCTCGAGGCCAAACCTGTTGTCCAGTACCTTCAGCGCTCTACCAGGCTCGCCGAAGCTGTCGACCACCAGGTCGGCCCCCTCCAGCTCGGCCGCCTGGGCATACTCCCCCTGGACGGCCAGGCAGGAGCAGCCCGAGGCCACGGCCGCTCGCACCCCGTTGCGGGAGTCCTCAACTATCACCGCGTTCCCTGGTCCGATCTGCAGCCGCTGAAGGGCCAGAATGAATGCGTCGGGCTCGGGCTTGAGGTTGGTAACCTCGTCACCGGTCACGATCGCCTCGAACCGGGCAAGGCCTCCCTGCTCTCGCAGGTGCTCCAGCAGCGGGTGGACCCAACTTCGGGTTCCGGTCGTGGCTACCGCCACGCGGAGCCCGGACCCTTGCAACTCCTTGATGAACCTAAGTACCCCCGGCCGAGCCGGCACCTCACCCCCCTCGACCACCTCCACGAAGAGGCCGGTCTTGATCTTGTGCAGCTCGGCAGCCAGCGAAGCCACCTCCTGCTCGTCCATACCCTTGTACTCGACGAAGTAGTGGGTGAGACGGCGGGTTCCGCCGGTCACTTTCACGAGGTCCCGGTAGAGCTCGTCACTCCAGCGGTCCGGAAGACCCTTGTGCTCGAAGGCACGGTTGAAGGCAACACGGTGGCCGTACCGCTCGGTCTCGGCCAGAGTGCCGTCGACATCGAAGATCACAGCTTGCAGCTCGTTTTGGGTCACGGGTAGCAAGATACCCGCGGACACGTTTGTCTAAGTGGAGCAAGCGCATTTTGTCCGGAGGAATCTGGACGCTCGGCTGCTTCACAGATAGAGTCCGATCCTGGCCAGATGACCCTCAACCTGCATTCGAAGAAGATTCCCATGGGGATGCTCGTACTGGTCCTCGCTTGTTTCCTGCTCACCTTCGTTTCGGTCTCCTGCGGCTCGATCAAAACCACTCGTTCCGGGGCTCAGATGGCCGTTACCGGAACCACCACGGTGGAAGTTGGCCGGAGCCCGATCCCGGAGAACCTGTTCAAAGAAAACCTGGATCCGAGGACCCGGGACCGAATCGAGGAGCTGTTCCCAGGCTTCGCAAAAGTCCTGGAGGACGCCGAAACAGGTGTGCGCAGCCGGGCTGCGGTTCTCCCGGCGGGCCGCTCGACTCACGGGGGCCGGGTCGAGGCCCTGGCCTCGATCGCGCTGCTCGCCGCGCTGGTGGGACTGATGTGCCTCGTGCTGCCGGGCAAGACCGGGCTCAGCGGAGCCTTGGTCGCCGCCGTGATGGGCGCGGTGACCCTCGTGGCGCTCAAGATGAAGATAGAGGCCGATATCGTGCCGCCCGAGGCTGCTGCATTGGTCACGGTCCGGTGGGGTTTCGGCTACTGGGGAGCTTTAGCTCTTTTGGCGCTAGTGGCTGTGTGGGCCGGCTATGCCCTCTTCCGCAAGGACCAGCAGCCATCCCCATCGAGTCCCGGATCGGCCGCCGGCCCCTAG
>JBBDRH010000195.1:0-1253 GCA_040905645.1 Actinomycetota bacterium | reverse complement strand
CGTTCGCCGGCGAGGAGACTTTGCATTACGAGACCCGCTTCGAGGGTATCCGGATCATCGGTCTCGACACGCTGTTGGACGGCAGGATCGAAGGTCGTCTCGATGCTGCCCAGCTCGAGTGGCTTGCCGAAAGGCTTTCGGACCAGAGTGAAGAGCTCACGCTCCTGCTCATGCACCACCCCGCTTTCCCTTCCGGTATCCTGCCGCTTGACCGGATGGCGCTGGTGGAGGGGCGCGCCGCCTTCGCCGAGCTGGTGAAGTCCTGCCAGGTCCCGCTGCGCATTCTCTCCGGGCACATCCATCGGCCGTTCCAGTGCCTGTGGCATGGCGCATTCTGCGCCGTTGGCGGCGGCCCGTCCTTTCAGCATCGGCTCGACCTGCGGCCGGATGCACCCGAACCCGGACCAGTAGCCGAGCCCTACGCATGGTACATCCATCGGCTGGAGGGAGCCCACACCGTCACCGTGCATTCAAGGTACGTCGCGCTATGAACGATCAGCAGAACCCGCAATCCGAACTGGCAGCATTGGTTGAACAGGTGGCACGGGAGGCTGGCGACCTAGCGCTCAGCCATTTTCATCGGCTGGCCAGTGTCTCCGTGGAATCCAAGGGCCATCTGGATCTCGTTACGGAAGCAGACAAGGCTGTTGAGGATCTCATCACCAGACGGCTCTCCTCGCTGTTCCCGAATGACGGTGTTTTCGGCGAAGAGGGAGCGGCGGTAGCGGGTCGCTCCGGACGGGTGTGGGTTATCGATCCGATTGACGGCACCTTCAACTTTGTTCGAGGCGGCGACCAATGGGCAGTCTCGATCGGCCTTTACGAGGACGACCACCCAAGCCTGGGTGTCCTTCACGTGCCAGTGCGCCAGCAGACGCTGGTCGGGGGGAAGGGCCTCGCCGCCACGCTAAACGGCACGCCGATGGCTCCGCGTGGAGGCCTTGATCGAAACCGGGCAGCATGCGGCGTGGGCTTCCATCCGGTAGTCCCAGTTCAGCAGCGGTTGGAAACCATCCGCTATATCCTCGACGATGCGAAGATGACTTTCCGCTGCTGCGGCTCGGCGGTGCTCTCGCTCATCGAAATCGCTCGCGGGGAAGTCGATGGATATATCGGGATGGGTGAGTCGTCGTGGGATCTTATGGGGGCGTTTCCAATCCTCGAGCAACTCGGCATTTCAAGTACCGTGGACTGGGCATCCACCGGTCTCACCTCGAAGCACAAATTCGCTTGCGGTACGCCAGAGTTTTTGG
>JBBDRH010000194.1:0-1260 GCA_040905645.1 Actinomycetota bacterium | reverse complement strand
CGCTTCGGTTTGTCGATCGCCTAGCCACGCCCAACCTGATAGGCGGCAGTGGCAAACGGTGGCTTCTTGCATTGGACGATCGAGGCGGGCGCGGCTCCTAATGCCCTCGGTGGCACTCTGAGGGACGAATGAATTACTCGCAAAATAGTGGCCTGCAGTTGAAGTCTGCGATGTGGGACGCCGCGAACACGCTTCGTGGCTCCGCCGTCGATCGCACCGACTGGAAGGGCTACATCCTTCCATTGCTGTTCTTCAAACGCATCTCCGACGTCTGGGACGAGGAAACGGCGGAGGCACGGGAGATTTACGGCGAAGCCGACCCATCCCACTTCCCCGAAGTGCACCGGTTCGTGCTGCCGGCAGGTTGTCACTGGAATGATATCAGGGGCACCCCTGCGAACGTTGGCGCCGCACTGCAGAAGGCAATGCAGGAGATCGAGCGCGCAAATCCCGACACGCTCTTTCGTGTCTTTGGCTCGGCCGACTGGGGGAACAAGGAGAAGTTCTCGGATGAACTCCTGAAGGACCTCATCGAGGGGTTCTCGGAGATCGGGCTCGGCAATGCCATTGTCAGCACCGACCTGCTCGGCGACGCCTACGAGTATCTGGTGGGCAAGTTCGCCGACGTCACCCGCCGAAACAAGGCCGGTGAGTTCTACACCCCGCGCAGCGTTGTGCGCATGATGGTGGAGATCCTCGACCCCCAGGAAAGCGAGAGCATTTATGACCCGGCCTGCGGGACCGGCGGCATGCTGCTCGGCGCGATCGAGCACGTCGTACGCAAGGGCGGCGACCCGCGCACCTTCTACGGCAAGATTTATGGCCAGGAGAAGAATCTGACGACGGCCGCAATTGCCCGCATGAACCTCGTCCTGCACGGTATCGAGGATTTCGAAGTGGCTCGCGAGGATACCTTGCGGAGTCCGGCCTTCACAGATTCCAGCACCGGCGGTCTCGCCACCTTCGACTGTGTAATCGCGAACCCGCCATTCTCGCTTAAGGAATGGGGCCGCGACCTCTGGGAGGCCGATCCTTGGGGCCGCGCCCAGTACGGAATCCCACCAGAGAGCTACGGCGACTATGCCTTCGTCCAACACATGATTGCCTCCATGGCACCGACCGGAAACAGTCGCATGGCGGTCGTCCTGCCGCAGGGTGCGCTGTTCCGGAAATCGGCCGAGGGTGCCATCCGCCAGGCTCTGCTCGAGAAGGACATGGTCGAGGCGGTTATCGGCCTTGCGCCGAACCTGTTCTACGGCA
>JBBDRH010000193.1:0-7483 GCA_040905645.1 Actinomycetota bacterium | reverse complement strand
CCCGCCGCCGCCCGGGATTTCGTGGTTATCCCATCCCCCAGCATCGACTTGGCGAAGTCGATGGCGTTACGGACATCGTCGGGATCCCTGGTTGACCCCCCCACAACCAGGACGATCTCTCCCAAAAGGTCCGCGTCGAGAGCGGCGATCAACTCCGTGATCGTGCCGCGCACCACCTCTTCGTGAACTTTGGTTAGCTCGCGCACGAGTGCCATTTTTCGGTCCCCGAAGACCTTGAGCATAGCTTCCAGCGTCGCCAGGACGCGAGCAGGCGCCTCGAAGAAGATCAGGGTCCTGTCATCGGCAGCAAGGGCTTTCAGCCTGGTCAGCTTCTCTCCCGCCGGCTTCGGCAGAAACCCCTCGAAACAGAACCTCGCCGTGGGCAGTCCGGAGAGGACCAGGGCGGAGAGGACGGAAGAGGGGCCGGGAATCACCTCCACCGGCAGGTTCTGCTCGATGCAGGCGGTGACAAGCCGGTAGCCGGGATCGGATATTCCGGGCATCCCGCCGTCGGTGACGATGGCTACCCGGTCGCCCGCTCTGATCCTCTCCACCAGCGGTCCGGTTTGTTTGTGCTCGTTGGCCTGGTGATAGGACACCAGCCGGGCCCGGACCTCGTGGTGGGTGAGCAGCTTGCGGGTCCGGCGAGTGTCCTCCGCGGCGATGACATCCACCTCCCCCAGCACCCGGAGCAGCCGAAGGGACACATCCTCCAGATTCCCGATAGGGGTCGCGCACACATACAGCCGGCCGGTCATGGCTCTCGGACCAGATAGCCACCGGCCCTAAGCCCCAGTCGCTCGGCGCTACCGCCGTCCAGCTCCAGCACCCAGCGGGCTTTCAACACCATCGGGCCCAGGCGCCACGGCTTCAAGGTCCGGATCCGCAAAATGCGGCCGTCGGCCCCGAGGTGTACCGCGTCGATCGTGAACGACATCCCGATGGTGTGGACCTGCCTGCCGCGAAGCAGAAGCCCTCGTCCCTTTCCCACCTCGGTCGTTCCCAGCAGACCGTGGGCCCTCTCGAGCGGGGTTGCCGCTTCGTGCACCTCGAGCGAGATCTCCGGATTTTCCGGATCCTTCATCAGCAGCGTGGTCCTCCAGTTGGTCGAGTGCCGCCTCGGCCAACGTAGCTGATGCGACACTAGAAAAGTTGCCACCATACTGAACCAAATCCGGAATCGAGGGCTCTACTCATCAAGGTCTCAGAGTCGCCAACTGCCGAGTTCCAGCCGGACTCACCCGACCCGGCAGCCCCTCACCCACCCGAACCGGGTGGCCGGAGGAGGAGCTGGAGAAGCTCGAACGCGGCGATCCTGATCCTGCTGCTGATCTTCGCAGCCGCTTTGAGGTTCGTTAGGCTCTCAGAGCCCGATGCCCTGGTCTTCGATGAGACCTACTACGCCAAGGACGCCTGCATTTACCTCGACCTCGGCAAGGAGCGCTGCGAGCTCGGCCAGGACTCTGAGCAGTCCTACGTGCATCCAC
This sequence comes from Actinomycetota bacterium, assembly GCA_040905645.1. Classification (GTDB taxonomy): domain Bacteria; phylum Actinomycetota; class CADDZG01; order JAHWKV01; family JAHWKV01; genus JBBDRH01. The sequence goes on along the minus strand of JBBDRH010000193.1, from coordinate 5,996 downwards.
CGACCGGCAAGTGGTTGATCGCCGGCGGAATAAAGCTGTTCGGTTACACCCCTTTTGGGACGCGCTTCATGTCCGCCGTCTTTGGGGTCGGGCTGGTCCTTCTCGTCTATCTGCTGGCCGACAGGCTCTTTCGCAAACGATGGATCTCAACCGTCTCGGGACTTCTCGTCGCCACCGACTTTCTGTTGATCGTAGAGAGCAGGATCGCGATGCTCGATATCTTCCTGGCGTTTTTCATAGTTTTGGGCTTCCTGTTCGTGGCGATGGATCGAGAACGGGTCCTCGCAATAAGACACCACTTCAACGAGGGCGATGCCGGGCCCCCGCCTCCGCGGGGGTGGCGCTACCGCCTCCTGGCCGGAGCTTCTTGCGGCCTGGCCCTGTCGGTCAAGTGGTCCGCGATCTTTGCGCTCGCAGCGGCCGCATTTCTGTGTTTGTCGTGGTCTTACGGTTTGTGGAAGGTACAGCGCCGCCATGAGAAGGCTCTCTCAGGCGACGGCTCCGGCGGAGCGCTGCCCGGCCCCAGCAACGGCTCCGGCGGAGCGCTGCCCGGCCCCAGCAACGGCTCCGGCGGAGCGCTGCCCGGCGGAGTGCTGCCCAGAGACGGTTCTGGTGGAGGGCGGCTGGGTCTGGTCGCCGCCACACTGGCTTTTGGCGTGCTCCCCCTGGCTGTGTATGTGGGCTCGTACTTTGACTTCTTCGGCCGGCTGGCGAAACAGGAATGTGCCTACCGGGTTCCGGACAGCACTCAGAAGCGATTTTTTGGTGAGGGCTTCAACGGGCATCCCGCCGGGGAGTGCGTCACGGGCATCTCAGGGGTGGCGCTCAACTTCGGGGACCTTCACCAGAGAATGGCCGAGTACCACCTCAGCTTGAAGGCCACCCACCTTTATCAGTCGAAGGCGTGGAGCTGGCCGCTGGTGCTCAGGCCGGTGGCCTACTACTGGAACTGGCTGCCCGGCTCCGAGGGTGCCGGTGACCGGCGTGCCGCCCACATCACTGCTATGGGTAACGTGGTCACCTGGTACGGGGCAATTGTCGCCGGAGCGTGGATCCTGATCAGGTCTGTGAAGAAGTGGCGCCCGGAATCCCTCGTGACCGCCGCCTGGGCGGCGCAGTACGTACCCTGGCTGCTGGTCTCCCGGCCGCTCTTCTTCTTTTACATGACGCCCGCGGTCCCCTTCATGGCAATCGGGCTGGCGGCGGGCCTCAACGCCCTGCGGTCGAAGGGGGGCTTTGCGCGGTGGTCCGTACGTGTCTACCTCCTGCTGGCCGCGCTGACGCTGGTCCTGTTCTTTCCGGTGCTGACGGCCATCCCCATTCCCTACGACGCGTGGAGGCTTCTCATGTGGATCCGCAACTTCGACTGCGGCGGGCTCAAGTGTGGGTGGATCTAGACCCGGATCCGGACTCTACTCGCCGGTGGCGCCTACCCCATAGCCGTCAAGCACCTTTGGCCTTTTTGGAGTGTTCGACAAGCGCCATCACTGCTCCGGCGGGGTCGCGGATCAGCATGTAGCGCTTGCCGGGCTCGTCCATGTCCCTGGGCCAGGTCACCATGCTTCCCCCGAGGTCCAGGAGGATCCGGATGCACGCCTCTAGGCTGTCGACCTCCACGTAGGGAATCCACTGGGGAGGCAGCGAGGGGATACCGGCTCGGGGATGGCGGACGCCGACGACCGGCTTACCATCGGCCGGGTTGCAGAGGTTGTAGTCCGCATAACCCCCCATCTCCACGGGCTCCGGGTACCAGCCCACCACCTCAACGTAGAAGTCTTTGACCCTCGGGGCGTTGTCGACGGTGAGCTCGAGCCACCCCACCGACCGCTTCTTAGTCCGAGCCAACTTATTTATCTCCTCTCTGTGCTGCAGAACTGCTCCAGGGTGAGCTGGGCCTCAAAAGGGCCTCGACCGGTGGCGACCGCCGCCCCGCATCGAGCAGCCAGGTCGATCGCCTCCCGGGGTGAGTAACCAAGCCCCAGTCCAAAGGTAAGCCCTGCGGCGAAACTATCGCCGCATCCATAGAAATCTTTGATGGTTCCCGGCAGCGGGGCGGCCGGGAAACTCTGCTCTGCCTCCCCCTCCACCTGAAAGGTGCCCCCCGCCCGTCCCGCCGTCCTTACGACCAGCCTGGGCCGGATGGGGAGGTCCCCGTCCGAGTACCGCTCGGACGGATCCAAAGCACTGCCGACGAGCGCGTCAAGCTTGACGTTGGCGGACCCAAGCAGTGGAAGGACCCGTGAGGTGGCTACGAGGACCCGTGCCCGCCGAGCGTAATGCACCGCCTCCACATCTCCGGCGGTCAGGTAGATCACGTCCGTCCCCTCCAGCTCACGCCACGGAAGCGGGTCCCGCCCGGTTGGGGACAGGCGGGTTCCCAGCACGGTGATCGTTCGCTCCCCGTGGTCGTCGATAAAAACAATCGCTCTGCGCTGGGCCTCCGCATTCACCGCCGCGCACACATCGACACCGAGCTCGGTGAGGTCCCGGTGCATTCGATGCCCGATCTCATCGTCGCCCAGCGCGGTCAGGAACTGTGCGCCTCCCGCCAGCTTCGCCAGCTGGACTGCGGCTACCGCGCCCCCGCCCCCCGGTTCGCTCCAAGCCTCGGTGCCGTGAATGATCTCTCCCGCCCGGGGGAGGTGGGCCACCCGGACGAAGTCGATCCACTCGGTGTGGCCTATGACGGCGGCTCGGATGGGGCTGATCATGGATGCGGTAGATCGTACGGGTTTTCCCATCCTTCATCCAAAGGGCATAGTGGAAGCTGAGCTTTTCAGTGGGAGGAGAACGATGCATCATCTGAGCATCACGGCCATCGGGCGTGACCGTCCCGGCATCGTGGCCGCCGTTACGAAGGTCCTGTTCGAGCAAGGGTGCAACCTTGCCGACTGTGCGATGACCATGTTGAGCGGCCAGTTCGCGATGATCATGCTGCTCGAGGCGCCCGTCGAGCTGAGCGCAGAAAGGCTCGCCGAGGCGCTTCAGGAGGTCGAAGGCGCCCTGGGCCTCTCGATCGACGTTCACGAGGCATCCGGGGGGCCCGCTCCCCCTCCTGCGAGGCCCTACGTCATCTCTCTTTACGGAGCCGACCATCCCGGGATCATCTACCGAGTGGCTGCCGAGCTGGCCGGCCGCCGGGTCAACGTCACCGACCTGATGAGCAGAATCGTAGGAGACAACGTCTACACGGTGATCCTCGACATCGACCTTCCGCCGGAGCTCGAAGCCGGGAGGCTGTCGGAGGATCTCCGCAGGATCGCCGGGGAGGTCGGAGTCGATCTCACCTTTCGGCAGGCGGAGATCGACGAGCTGTAGTGGGCGTTCGGAAGGTGCTGACCTATCCGCACCCCTGCCTGCGGGAGCACGCGTCCGAGGTAACGGAGTTCGACGGGTCGGTGCTGGAGCTGGCCGAAGATCTCGTGGACACCATGCGTGCCCATAATCGCTGCGTCGGACTCGCCGCGCCGCAGATAGGGGAGGCGGTGAGGATGATTGCAGTGGACGTGAGCGAGCACCCGAAAACCACGGGATCCCACGGATTGATAGTTCTGGTCAACCCGATCGTAACCCTGAGCGCCGGCGCTGAGGTCGGCAGAGAAGGGTGCCTGTCGCTGCCCGATATCACCGCCAACGTGCGCCGGTCCATCCGGATACGATTCGAAGCCGCCTTGCCCGACGGGCGTGGTTTCAAGTCGATGACCGCGGGCTTCGAGGCCCGGGCCCTGCTGCACGAGATCGACCATCTCGACGGGATCCTCATCCTCGATCGGGTTGCCTCCCCTGCGGAGGTGTTCGCCCGACGGCAGCCCTGAGGCCGCGAGTGGCACCCGCGGACGTTAATCTCAACTCAACCTGACCAGGAGGGCCCATGCATGATGTGACGATCAGCCCGACCGGCCTCGCAGAGCTCCAGCAGGCGGTGCAGGGCACGGTACTGACGCCCGGCAGTGAGGGGTACGACGAAGCCCGGACGCTTTTCAACGCCATGATCGATCGCAGGCCGGCGGTGATAGTTCAATGTGCAAACTCCCAGGACGTCGCACGGGCAGTCGGGTTTGCTCAGGATGAGGGACTCAGCGTCGGCGTCAAGGGAGGTGGACACTCGGTCGCCGGGTTCGCGCTGGTGGACGGTGGACTGGTAGTGGACCTGTCGGCGATGAGAAAGGTGACGGTCGACGCGGGCGCCGGAGTCGTCAGGGTGGAGGGCGGCAGCTTGTGGGGAGACCTCGACAGAGCTACCCAACCGCACGGACTGGCAACCACAGGGGGAAGGAACTCGGTAACCGGCGTCGCCGGTCTCACCCTGGGGGGCGGCTCGGGCTGGCTCGAGCGCCGGTTTGGGCTGGCCTGCGACAACCTTCATGCGGTTGAGCTCCTCACCGCCGCCGGCGAGCTGGTGCGAGCCAGCGCGACCGAGGAGCCGGAGCTGTTCTGGGCGCTGCACGGCGGCGGTGGAAACTTCGGCGTGGCCACCGCGCTGGAGCTGAGGCTTCATGAGATCGGTCCCGAGGTCCTCGCCGGCCTGCTGATCTACGAGGCTGAGAAGGGCAGGGAGCTGCTCGAGCTCTGGCGCGACGTGATCCTTGCTGCCTCAGACGAGCTGGGCGGATCATTCGTATACTTCACCGCTCCGGTGGATCCCGACATTCCCGAGCACCTCCAGGGCAAACTCGTGTCCTGCGTGATCCCCGTCTGGTCGGGCGATATGGCCTCGGGCGAGGAGGTTCTCCGGCCGTTCCGCGACTTCGGCCCGGCCGTGGACCTCGTGGGCCCAACCCCTTATGCCGATTTCCAGTCCTCGATCGACGACCCTCCCGGCTGCCGTAATTACTGGACCGCCGAGTACCTCCACCAGATGCCCGAGCCGGTGCTCGACTCGATCGTCCGGCACTCCGAGTCGCTTTCCCGGGGCCCGGCCCAGTCCTTCACCGTGCCCTGGGGCGGGGCGGTCGCCCGGGTGCCTGCCGACGCGACCCCTCTCAGCAAACGGGACGCAAGGTTTGTGGTGCATCCCTTTGCTCTTTGGGAAGGGGCGGAGAACGACGAGTACAACATCTCCTGGGCTCGGGGCTTTGCCGAGGAGATGCGGTCATTTGCGACCGGCGGTGTTTGGTTGAACTGGGTGGGAGACGAGGGCGAGGACCGGATCCGAGCGGCTTTCGGGCCCGAGAACTACGCTCGGCTCCAGCGGGTCAAAACTCGTTTCGACCCCGATAATGTCTTCAGAAGCAACCAGAACATAAAACCTGCCCTTGCTCAAAGTTGAGCCGTGGCCTATCTTCAAGGCAGTCAACCTTCGAGAGGACCGGTCATGGGCATCGTAAGAGCGTTGGCTGCGCTCTTTCTTGCAGCCTTGCTCGTGGTTTCGTTGCTGGCTACGGGGGCGATGGCTACCACCATCACCTACGGGACCTCGAGCAGCAGCAGCAGCTTTGAGTCTGCCGGTACCGGCGCCAAGAAGTCGACAGGCCCGGCCGAGAAGAAAACCGCCTCCGTTAACACCACAGCCCTGGTGCCCGTCACTCGAACCTTCCTGGTTCGGTTTCGAGGGTTGATCTTTCCGGTCACGCGCACGTTCTTAATGCCGGTGACGCACACCACCACCGAGCCTGCCCCATAGACCTACTCCTCCAGGAAGCGGCTGGCCAGCCACTCGGTCAGACCCTTCGCTCCGACCCTGCCCATAACCTCTCTCTGCTCTGCGGCTGGACTGTGCTCCACCAGCCTCGCGGCCTGATTCAGGGCATCCCCCACCACGCCGGCGGCCGCCGGTGAGACTGCATCGATGAGCGCGAGGAGTCGGTCCCGGGTACGCTCCCGACGCCCGGTGTGTAGATCCACCATGTAGCCATCCACCCCGTGCCGGGCGGCCGACCACCGGTTCTCATTGATCCTCCACGATGGCACAGGCTCGGCCGGGTCCTCCTGATCGAGGCGCGTGGCGATCCAGAGCGCCAGCCCCACCACGAATGCGCCGACGCCGGTGGCGCCGG